>CAMYJN010000066.1 GCA_947258625.1 uncultured Polyangiaceae bacterium
GCACGGCCCTCGCCCGACGCACCCTGAGCAAGCCCACGCCGCACGGACACTCGCAGTCTTTCTAGGTCGCCTTCACTCAGGCTCTCAAAGCCATCTTCAGCGCGGACGGCGTTTAGAACGGCCCGCACGGTTTCGAGCTCCTCGTCAGCCAGCGCGTCGATCAGCGCATGAATGTCGGACCGGGTTCCCATGTCTGTGAGTCTAAACCTAGCCCGGGGGGTCGTCTAGTCGACCTTGGGCGCCGATCACGATTGCGGTCTTGAAAGTGCCAGCAGCCGTAACACGGCACGCGCCAAGCGGCGCGAGTCCGCGTGCCGTGAGCTCGACAAGACCTTGCGCGCCGACGTGCCTAAGGTCTCGGCGGTGGGCGGCTCTCCCACGTCCGCCCTTCCCTGCGCCCTCTCGCGTTCGATTTTGCCAGTTGGCATAGAGGTTTCCATTCGGACGCGCAAGAGCGGCTCCATTGCGGCTACGAGCGAACGCCCTGGATGACCCTGGGAATGTCGTCACCAAAAATCATCCTGAGCGACGCCAGGGCATCGTAACGATGCCGCTCCAACGCGGATTGAAGGACCTCGATCTCCACCGGAGCATTGCATATCCGGTGGAGATACTGAGCCAAAGACGAGGGGACGCTGTTCTCGGAGTGCGGCTGCAATTCATGCTCGAGTCGTTGGAGCTGAGACGCGAAGCCGATATTGGGAAGGACTTGAATCCGCTTCGATCGAACTCGACAGAGGGCGTCAAAGAAGCTCATGGCCTCCGTTTTCATCAGCCAGGCGATGACCAGGGTTGCGGATCGGCTGACGCCGACTTCACAATGGACAAACAGCTTGGCCTTCGGGTCACTGGCCATCGCAGCTGCTGCAAAGTCGAAGAACTGCGAAAACGTCCCTGCGATATCCTGTTGCATGCCATCGTGGACACCGAGAAACAGATGATGAAAGTCCTGCTGTAAGAACTCCATCTTCGAACGATCATTCTCCATCAGGCAGCTCACAACGTGGGTGACTCCGGCCCTCTTCAGCTCCTGAACGCGCTCTCGGTTCGGTCGGGCGCCCAGATACAGAGTCCGAGTGATCTGACTGAAGAAGCTCTCTCGCAGGTCGACCGAGAAATCGAGTCCAAGACCGAGCAGTGAGAGCACACGGTCCGCGACCTCATCGAGTATGGCTTTCATGGGGGTTCTCGCTGTGAGTCGAGTCGCCTATCGCGACACCATACACCTGTGCGCCAACGTTCTCATCGGTCGGTGGCCGTTTTTGCTTCGGCGATTTCGCGCGTGAGATCGAGGACTCCGCTCACCACGATGTGCGCGCCAGACCCGACGCCGAGCGTCCAGTACCGCCTGAACCACTTGCGAGCCTGTTCATCCGTCGTGGCGGTGCGCATGACACCCGATAAGAGCGTTCGTTGCTCGTCGAGAGCACGAACCGACAACGAGTACACGGTCTTTGCGTAGCCAGGCTCCGCAAACTCTCGGAAGCTCTCGGGGGTGACTTGCGCGTAGTGAATGACCGGGCGCCAGAATTTGCCAACCAGGCCGAGGGCCAGCTCGTCGTGAGGCCGCTCGCCGAGCAGCACCCAGCCGCCCTCGCCAAGGGGGATCTTGGTCGTGTCACGCAATCGCAATTGCTTGGGAGGCTGCTGCGGCAATTCGCCATGCAGAAGATCGCTGACGAGCTCGGGCAAGGCGCGGAGCGCGCCCAAAAAGCCAACCATGGGTCGTGCTTGACCCACTTCGATCAGGTCGACCTCCATCAGAGCGTCCCAGGTCGTCACAACGTCGGCTTCAACGACCGTCGCGACGGCGTCTGAAACATCATAGAACGGTAGGAATTCGTCGGCCAGCACCTAGGTTTGCTCCCACAAGACTCGGGCCAACTCTACACACCATCATCTTGGGCAACAACCTCCCGACCGCCAACCCGGGTGCGGTCGTCGTTGGATTCCCACCGCCTCCACTGACAAACATCCGAGATCCTGTCACCCCACTTCAGCGAGATCGCGTTCGGCGTGCCAGAGGTCCCAGTCCATTTGCAGACCAAGCCAGAACTGAGGTGAGTTCTTGAACACTCGCGAAAGACGAACCGCGGTTTCTGCCGTGATTCCCCTCTTGCCTTTGATGATCAAGTTGACGCTTTGGACGCTCAGGCCGAGCTCCTCGGCTAGCGCGCGTTGCGTCATTTCCATCGGCACGAGAAACTCTTCGAGCAGCATCTCGCCGGGAGAGGTTGGGGGTCGGTGCTTTGGAATCATCGCTTCTTCCTAGTGATAGTCGAGGACCCGGACGTCGTGCGCGTCCCCATCGCGGAACGCGAAGACGAGCCGATACTGGTCGTTGACGCGGATCGAATGAAATCCCTCGAGGTCTCCTCGCAACTTTTCCAATCGGTTGTTCGGCGGTACCCGAAGGTCTCGGAGCGAGGTGGCCCGATTGAGCAAATCGAGCTTGCGCTGCACGTTCTTCCAGATCGATTTCGGAATCCGACGAGCATCTTTCGAGTTCTTTCCGTGATAGAGGTCCTCCGTGACCTTGTCAGCAAAGCCTCGAATCACGTAGAACAGCCTAAACTAGTTAATGCCTTAATGCAATGCATTAACTTGCTAATCTCCATCATGATTGCCGTTTGGAAAGCGCCAGTAAACGCAAGACCGTGCGCGCCAGCTCTCGCGACTCTGCATGCCTGGAGCTCGAAAGAACCTTGCGGGCCAACGTGCCTAAGGTCTCCGCGGTGGGCACGTCTCCCACCTCCGCCCTTCCCGGCGTCGTCTCAAGTTCGATTTTGCCAGTTGGCAAAGCGGTTTCCCGAACATGCTTTTCGCTGTCTTTTGTTTCCCCTGACTCGGGATCCAGTTTCCCGTGATTACCCGTAGTTGCGTGAATCGGCTCGAAACCCGATGTTTTCGATTCCCACCGCCTCCACTATCACGCTCGCGATAATCCTTTGACATTACCCAGACACTATATTATCTATACGTAATGTGGGAGGTTCTCGAGAGCAGGCCTTGCAAAAGACAACTCAAGAGGGCTCCCAAAGAGGTCGTCAAGCAGTACGAGGCATGGAAGGAAGTCGTTCAAGCATCCGGGCCACGAGCGCTTCGGTTGATCCCTGGCTACCGCGACCACGCACTCAAAGGCGAGTGGAAAGGCGCTCGGTCGAGCTATCTCACGAAGAAATGGCGCGTCCTCTATGTGGTCGAGGGAGACCGCTTCGAGGTTCTCGTGCTGGAGGTGAATCCCCATGACTACTAAGCGCGGAAAAAAGGTTCAAGAGGCACTTCGGGGAGGGCGGTTCACGAAGTCTGTCGTTCGAGTCAAGCTCACGCCCGGCGAGATGGCCCGCATCCTCAGGGAAAAGAACGAGCTCACACAGTCAGAGTTGGCCGAGCGCACCGGCCTCACGCAATCGACTATCTCAAACATCGAGAACGGACGGACGCAGCTCGGCGCGGAACGAGCCAAGACCTTGGCGCGAGCTCTTTGTGTTCATCCGGCGGTGTTGCTCTTCCCGGGGTGGGACGTGAGCGAAGAGAGCGCCGCCTAACTCACGATTGCTCAGTTGACCGCGCCAATCGCCGCAAGACGGCGCGGGCCAGCTCACGTGACTCGGCATGTCTCGAGCTCGACAAGACCTTGCGGGCCAACGTGCCCAACGTCTCGGCGGTGGGCACATCTCCCACATCCGCCCTTCCTGCAACAATCCCACCGACGACAACCCCACCGAGGTCTGAAGGCTCCCCGCAAATAGTTAAATGAAGTTAAGGGGTTAGGTTCGTTGTTTGAAAAAGGAAGCGCGCAAGGAGATCTTCGTGGGTAACGACACCAACAACGGAGAACTCACATGCGCGCCGAACGAATCTTATCACGATGGTTAGAACCGCTCACGGACTTCATGCACGCCAAGCGTCAGAGGGCGCTTTTGGTCGGAGTGCCAAGAAGTCTATCGACGTCTGGCCGTTGAGGTGGTGGGTTCAAGCAGGTGCATCGTCGTCCTGGTGGATTGGACGTATGTGAACAACACCCAGGCCGCGCTTGTTGCGAGTATTCCGATGTCGGGACGCGCGCAGATCATCTACGCGCAAGTGCACGGGCAGAAGCGCGTTGGAAACCGTGCCGTGCAGCGCGGTTTTCTCGAGCGCCCGCAACAGGTGTTGCCTGCGGGACGGCAGATTGTCATCGTCACCGACGCGGGATTTGGTCGCTCATGGTTCGACGATGTCACTGCATGTGGCTTGCACTTTGTCGGTCGGTTGACGAGGAACAACACCCTTCGTCCTCGTGATGCGGCTCAAGCGCTTCGCGTTTGCGACCTGTTTGCAGGAGCCAGGATCAAGCCTCGATCGGTGGGGCGCTGCATGGTCACCAGAGATCGTCCCATCGAGGCGACCGTCGTCGTTCAGCGGATGAAAAACAAGAGTCGCCATCGGCCGAAGTTTAGAACACGGGGCCTGAAATCGACCGGCGCATTCACAGTCTGCAGCTGTCGACTAGGCGCTTCCCGATGGCGACAGACGGACGTCCGCATTGACCGTCGCGGATTCGGTCTGAGCGCGCCCCTTCCTAGGCCACGTCGCTAGGTCTGCACGACGACGCCGTGCACCTGACACATGCACCACGTGCCCTGCGGAAACACGACGCTGCGAAGACCCGCGCCCACTGCTCGAGCGCGTCTCGATACGCGCGGCGAAACGCGCGAAGCTCCGCGACCGCCTGAAAGAACACCCGTTTCTGGCCCCGTCCCACGGCAAAGGTCGGGTTTCGATCTCGAAGGAGCTCGAAACTCGTCGCGCGCCGATAGGGGGACAGTCGGCGCACACGGCCGGCGCCGAGGAAGCGCCAACCGCGCTTTCGAATCTCCTGATGGGCGCGCCGCTCCAGGCGCTCGAGTTCTTCACGCACCGCTTCCCGCACTTCCTCGAGCTGGTAGCGCTCCGCCAATTTGGGCGGCAGCATGAGGGAAAGCATGGCGGTCTCGGGCCACTGGGAATTGTCCGGACGAAAGTACAGATCGGGGCGGTTCAGCGTCCAGGTACGGCGCCCGAGCTCTTGTGGAAGCACGGTGATGCCGGGCCAGCGGCGCGCATGGCGGACGAGGCCCGTTTGAACGGGATTGGCCATCACGTAGGCGAGCTTCTCCACGATGGCTAGGTCGGTCAGCAACCGTACGACCGAGGTCTGCTCAGGGTCCCAGGTGGGACCTCCCCACTTGCGAAGGACCTTGGTGCCCAACGACACCAAGCGATGGAGCTCCCAGAGGAACAGGGGAAACCGACCCTTGGTATCGGTCACGATCAAATGCTCATGGGTGCTCATGAGGGTGACGGCGTGTACGAGGATGCCGAACTGCTTGGCACACACGGCGAGCGTGTAGAGGTAGAGCTGGCGAATGGCCGAATCGGGGCGGAACAGATGATGGCGGTGAAGGGTGCGTCGCGTGATCAACACCGTGTCGCCCGGGAACACGAAGCGGGGTTGGGTCATGCGCACGGGTGGAGCAGGAATCAGGCCATGGCCGCCGCGTGTGATTTCAACGCTTTGCGGGAGCGCGATTGGCGGATATCGTCGAACCCGACGACGAGCGCCAACCTCTGGGTGAGGTTGGTGATGGTGGGGCCATCTCTCACGCCTGTCTAGCCCGGGTGCGGTTGTGCCAGATCCACCGAAAACCCGCGTTAGATGACGCCCGCTACCAACTCACCCGCGCTCTGCGCGACTCAAGCGGCGTTCGCGTGGATCCCGAAGGGGAATGAACGCCGCAAGATGACAACCCGACGAGCCTTCCCAGGTTGAAACCGCAACGGCCACACACCACGAGAGGCGCTGGCAACGGGTTTTCGCGGCGTGCTTCTCAAGTGCTCGAAATCAGAGACGGTGTTCTCGTTTTCGCTCGCCCCGGACCGAAGAGCGTTAGCCATCTTCGGCCAGAGCGCGCGGCCCTTGAACGCAGCTCACGAGAAGCGTGCGTAGTACTCGGAGACCTTCGGGTGCTCTAGGACGCGGTCGAGGTGGTCGACGAGCTTTGGCGCCAGTTCCTCAAGCTCAGCGACGGGGTACCGGTGCTGGGGCGTAGCCTCTACCAAACCCAGGTCGGGAGTTTCTTCGTGCGCGACGACCTCCGGGAGACGCATCTGCCAGTCTTTGCGCACGTCGATGGGACCGTTAGTGGGCGCTCTCGCGAAGTCCTGGCAGGGATGCTCCTCGACGAGATCCTCGAACGCATCCCGGTGCTGCCGCAACTGGAGCGCTTCGATCGCTCTCGCGTTCGCCCGAGCCGAAATCGTCAGTGACCAGACAGTGACCAGAGCGCAGGGCCAGCAGGGGAATTCCAGGGTACTGCAGAGTATGGAAGTAAGGGTGCGGGTGGCCCGTGGGTGACAGCGATAGGCGGAAAGACCGAGTGTCCGCGTGGGGTTCGCGTATCGCGGCGCTTAGGGTTCGATTCCCACCGCCTCCACCCCTGGTCGGTGATTGCTCCGCAATCACCTCCCCAGCCCATTGCGGTGTCCATCAGTCCGAACGTACGAAGAGCTGACAAGCGAGACGCCGCGTTCTTCCTAGAAGAACAAGCGGAGCTTGCCCCTGGGGCCACATTGCGAGGTGTTGTAGGTGTAGTTGCCGAAGACGACCCAACGGTCGATCTGCACTTCTACACGGTCAGGGCATCGTGAAGAGCAACCAGCCGGCTCCCGCCAAGAGAAGGATCAGCGCCGGAATCACGACCTTGAAGACCTTGCCCGACCGCTCGATCAAGGCGTCGCTCTTGGCCTGAATTCTCTCCGCGCGATCGTTGATGGCGTTCGCTCGGTCGTATTGGGTTCTTGCGATCTCGAGGTGCTCACGCTGAATCTCGAGCTGCTCCTGTTGGCCTCGCCGGATGTCTTGCAGCAAGGTGACCAGTCTATCCTCGCGCTCGCTCTCCATACTGCTCCCCCCCATCAGGATAGCGGCCCGTTGCTTCGTGCCCAAGCGAACGGCTCGCTGCTCGTCTGTCAACGTCGGCGCCTCGCTACGGCGAAAGCGATAGGGTCGGCTGGCAGCGGCCGAAACGGCATTCCCCAGTAGCGCCACTCGTCGTCGCACTCGTCACCACCCACGAAGCAGGCGCAGTGATTGGTGCGGGTGAGCGTTCAGCCGACCGACGTGCGGCCCCGCGCCTTTTCCGGGTCGCGCATGTCCAGAAGAGACACACCAACGCCGTACGTGGCGAACTGACCGGTTGGGCGAATCTCGATGATGCAGTTCTCGTCGATGGTCCCGTGCTGTTCGATCATGCGTCCCAGAATGGTTTCTAGGAGCTTCGGTTCGACGTCGCTCATCGGAACCACTCGCGCAGTACCGGTGAACGCGATCGTCGCGTCGGGAATCCTTATCCAGGGCATGAAAGGAACGCGTTTTGAAATCGTCACGTTGAGCGCGACGTGGGGGTTGAGCCGGATGTGCTTTGCCTTCCACGACTTCTTGGCCGCCCGTACGTAAAGGACCCGGTCTATCGGGACATAGACGATGCCTGCGGAGCGGGCCCGGCCTTTGGGATTTACGTAGGAAAGAACGGCGAACGAGCGCTTTTCGATTTCTTTCCAAACGAGGGCCGAAGTAACGGGAGCTGGCATGAAGGTCCCCTAGATCTGTGTTGGCTGCTGTCAAGCAGAGCTCCCAACTGGTCTCCGCGTGCACTCCGCGTGGCTACCACAAACCAGTTTCGAGGCGCCGAGGTTGACCGAAACGACGCCGCCAAAGATCCTAGGCCCGGATGTATGCCGAGGCTCTACGGAAACGGTTTCCCAAACTGGCCCCAGTCGTCGACGACCTCTTCCTGCTGGAGCCTCACCAGATAGCGCGCCTCCCCCAGCGTGCTCCCCGGGGCGAGCTCGCCGCAGTTCTGCGGGAGTACCCGAAGCTAGTCCGGTTTCTCAGCGTCAGACACCCGCCAATCGAGCCGTTCCTGTCTGACTTGCTGCATGCGGCACCGAGCCTCGAGATGGATCTGGCCGAGTGCGAGGATCGGCTCTTGTGGGAACTGGCGGATCTGATCATCTACCAACGGGCCCCCGCCATGTACGACTCTAGCATCGTGAACACCTGGAGCCGGGCCGCGCTGCGAGAGGCCGAGCCGCTCGAGGGCAAGGTGGTCGCAGACGTCGGCGCCGGCACCGGTCAGGTGACATTCGCGGTGGCGCCGATCGCAGAAACGGTGTTTGCCGTCGAACCGGTGACCGCACTCCGGGCGTACATGCGGAACAAGGCGGCCCGCCGTGGTTTGGACAACGTCTTCGTGATCGACGTATTGCTGAGCGCCGTGCCTCTGCCTGCCGGGACAGTCGACGTGGTGTTGACTCAAAGGGCGATCGGTTGGGACCTTGCGTCCGAGATCGCCGAGATCGAGCGGGTCGTCCGACCCGGCGGCGTCGCCTTTCATCTGACCGGGATACCGTTCCCCATGGATGACGACCCGCTGCATGAAAGGTTGTTGGGCAGCGGCTACGAGCAGGGCTCCTACGATGACGGGGAAGCGCTCTATTGCAAGTACTTCAGAGAGTTCTAGAACCGGCTGCGGAGGACTTCGTCTGGCATTTCTTCAACCTGCGCTTGCGGCGCACCCACAGACGCGTTGACGCGGCGCGGCTCTTGCGGTTAGCTGACTGTCCGGTCCGGCTCTTTGCCGGGTTCGGAGGAGCACCAATGAGCGAATTCGATGTCATCGTCGTCGGATCGGGCATGGGCGGCATGACGACCGCGGCCGCGCTG
>CAMYJN010000067.1 GCA_947258625.1 uncultured Polyangiaceae bacterium
CCGGCGCCGCGAACGATGATCGGGACATCGGACTGGCGGCGGCCCGCAGCCGGTGTAATCGAGTCGACGCTCGGCGGTGCGGCGATGACCGTAATGTCGATCGTCGCGCTATCCGAACCTTCGCTGTTGGTTGCCACGATGTCGAAGGAATAGCTTCCGATGTCGATGTTCTCGGGCGCCGGTTTGCTGGGCGAAGCCGACAACAGCCCGGTCAGCGGATCGAATTCGAGAAAATCCGGAAGCGTCCCGGCAATGCTCAGAGCCGGCGTTGGATTCCCGGTTGCCATTGCCGATGCGCCCGAGAAACTCTCTCCGACGGTCAACGCGAATGTGGTGCCCGGCGTCACGGTGAGAATGGGCGTCGCCGGTGGATAGACGGCGTCTACGGTGATCGTCGCGTCATCGCCCTCGCCGAGCACGTTTTCGGCACGGACCGTGTAACTGTACTCGAGCTCGCCGTTGGACTCTGAAGCGGTGAAGCCCGCTTCGCCGCTGTCCGGATCGATCGTGATCGCCAAATCGGCCGGAACGGTCGCGCCGGCGAGGCTCCAGACGACCCCCGGACTATCGCTGCCCGGAGTGAGATTCGCATCGTACTGGTATGCGGTTCCAACGAACATGGTCGTGGGCGGCGGCACGGTCACCAAGTCGATTTCTGGGACGGGCGGACGCGGATCCACCGTGACGATGAACTCCTGACGGTTCGGCTCGCCGAGCCCATTGTCGGCCTGAAGCGCGATACTGTAGTCGCCAGGTGCAGTGCCGGCAGTGTCCCAGGCGACGGTCACGGCCTCCCCTTCGGGCGGGGTCGTGACGACGGTCACGCCGGATGCCGGAGTGCCGACCGACGGGTCTTGCAAGGTCCATTCGATGGTTGGGGCGCCTGAGGCTGCGGCCTCGTAGAAAAGCACTTCGCCCTCGTACACGCGTGTGGGCGGTGCGGAGGTGATCACGGCAGGACCGCCGGAATCGACGACGGCGATCGTGAACTCCTGATCGCCGAACAATCCGCTATCAACCTCGGTGGCACGGAGAACGACGTCCCGATCGCCCGCTTGATCGAAGTTGGGCGTCCAACGGACCGCTCCGGTATCCGCGTCGACGGTCAGTCCTTCCGGCGCGACGGCCGCGCTCCACGAAACCGGACCGCTTGCAACGACTTCGGGATCGTAGGCGTATTGCGCTCCAACGGTTGCTTCTTTGGGCGGCTCGGTGACGAACACAGGCCCAGTCAGGCCACTCACTTCCACATCGAACGCCTGCGCATCCGAGCCAGCCAGATTCGTCACGCTCACTTCGATCGAGACGGCGCCGTCGCCTTGGGGAGTCCAGGTCACAATCCCGGAGGCGGGATGGATGGTGAATCCCTGCGGCCCGGACACCAGTGCAAATCGAAGGGGCGTCATGCCAGTTGCGACAACCGTGTAGTTGAACGGGACACCGACGATTGCCGTCGCCGGTGGCGTCGTCGTGATCTCGGGAGCGACTCGCGCGTTGGGCGTGGATCCTCCACCACAGCCCGCAAGTGCGAAGCAAACAGCCGCGCACGCGGCAGGCCAGTTACGCATAGGTCGAATCATTCGGTTCTCTTCGATTGCCCGAATTACTATGCTAACAGATTTTTATGTTTTCAACGTCCAAAAGAGGGTCGGCGGCTTCTCGAGGGCATTGGACTCGATCATTGGATTCATTTGATTGAGGAACTGCATGATGGACTCCTTTCATGTGTCATATGAGCGAGTTAGCGCCTCACGTGCGTCTTGGATCGCAGCTGGAAGGCGCACTCTTGCAGTTGCTCGACTACAGATAGGCTGCGATGATGCAGGCCATGTTTAATTGGGACGATGTGCGCTACTTTCTGACTCTGCAGCGCTACGCGACCCTTGCTGCAGCCGGCACCGCACTATCGCTGGACCCGACGACCGTAGGGCGGCGCTTGGTGAAGCTCGAGGAAGAACTGGGCGCGCGGCTCTTTGATCGAACCCCCAACGGATACGTGCTGACCGACGCCGGCCATCGCCTCCTGCCCCGCGCCGAACGGATCGAGCGCGAGGCTCTCGGCGTCGAGCGAGACGTAGCGGGTGAAGATCAAAAGCTCGAGGGCGTCGTCCGACTCACCGCCACCGAAATGCTGACCACACGGTTCATCGCCCCACACCTGCGTCGCTTTCGCGAGCGCTATCCCGAAATCCAACTCGAGCTCAACTGCACCAACCTGGAAGTGAACCTCGCCCGGCGCGAAGCCGACATCGCCCTGCGTCTTGCTCGCCCGACGCAAGAGGACCTGATCATCAAGCGGCTCTCGTTCATTCACCTGGGTCTTTACGCATCGCGCGACTACGTCGATCGCTTCGGTCTCCCCAAGGACTCCTTGGCCGGGCATCAGACGATCCTCTTCACCGACGTGCGTCCCTTTCGCCGCGAGAATGATTGGGTCGAGGCTCGCATGGACGGAGCCCGGGTCGCTCTGCGGTCCGACAGCGTGTCAGCAACGTATTCCGCGACCGTGGCGGGCACGGGGATCGGCCTCCTCCCTTGCCTCGTCGCCGACAACGACCCCCACCTGGTGCGTGTGCCGCTCGAAGGTGCGCCCGAGCCTCGACAGATCTGGCAAGCCGTTCACAAGGACCTTCGCGACAGCGCACGCATCCGTGCTGTCCTGGATTTCCTCGGGAAAATCCTCGCCGCGCCACTCGACAACGCCTCTGCGGCCTAGCGACGCGCGGGTCTACGAGAGCGCGATTCCGTCCGGCCCCATCTTGACCGAGAGTCGACGTGCGCCCCAGGCGCCGGGGCTAGGCTCGAAAACACCGGCGCAGCGCGTACCGCACGTAGGGCAGCACCCGTCACGTAGGTTCCATTCGAGAATTTCATACCAGTCGCGGGTGATCAGCGCCGTCCCGCATCCGGCGCAGCACGTGGTATCGCCTTCCGGGTCATGAACGTTGCCGGTGTAGACGTGACGAACACCTTCTTGCATGGCGATGCTTCTGGCCCGGTGCAAGGTCGTGCGTGAGGTCGGAGGCACATTCAGCATCTTGTAGCTGGGATGGAAGGCCGAGAAATGAAGCGGCACGTCGGGGCCAAGCTCTTCGACGATCCAAGCGCTCATTCGCCGGAGGTCATCATCGCTGTCGTTGTGCTCGGGGATGACGAGGTTGGTGATCTCGAACCAGACGTCGGTCTCGTTTCGAAGATAGCGCAGGGTATCGAGCACCGGCGCCAGTCGTCCGCCGGCGATGCGCCGGTAGAAGTCATCGTCGAAGGCCTTCAAATCGATGTTGGCCGCGTCGATGAAAGAAAAAAACTCGGCCCTCGGCTCCGAGTTGATGTAGCCCGCCGTCACGGCGACCGTTCGAATGCCCACGTCCTTGCACGCAGCTGCCACGTCTCGCGCGTACTCGAGAAAGATCACCGGGTCGTTGTAGGTAAAGGCAACGCTACGGCAGCCGAGCCGCTCGGCCGCTTGGACGATGTCCTCAGGTCCGGCGGCGTCGGCGAGCGTGTCCATCTGCCGAGACTTGGAGATGTCCCAGTTCTGGCAGAACTTGCAGGTCAAATTGCAGCCGGCCGTGCCAAACGAAAGCACCGGCGTCCCGGGCAGGAAGTGGTTGAGAGGCTTCTTTTCGATTGGGTCGACTGCGAATCCACTCGACCGAGCGTAGCTGGTCAGCACGATCGCATCGTCTTCACGTGCGCGGACGAAGCAAAGCCCACGCTGCCCTTCGCTGAGCTTGCATGCGCGCGGGCAGAGCTCGCAGAGGAGCCGCCCATCGTCGAGTCGGCTCCAATATTCGGTCGCAACCGTGGATTTGAGCCGACCTGCCATCAAAAACACAGTGCGCATTGGCGGCGTTCGACGCAAGTCCGATCGATTCGCATTGACAAGCATTGCGCCGTGCGCAGGTTCATCTGGTGGCGACGGTGCGACCAGCAGCGGTGGCCGGTTCATTCTACCCGGCCGAGGCTCGCGCGTTGGGTTCCGTGATTCGCGAATACCTCGATGCCGCACGCGAAGCATCTGCGGCTCCTGATCCTTGGCCGAAGGCGCTGATCGTGCCGCACGCCGGCTACATGTACTCCGGACCGGTTGCCGCCACGGCGTTCGTTCGAGTCGAAGCGGCGCGGGAGCTGGTTTCTCGCGTCGTGTTGATTGGGCCAAGTCATCACGTTCCCTTCGCCGGCCTCAGTGTTCCGAGCAACTCAGCCTTCGACACCCCACTGGGCGCCGTCGCGATCGACGAAACGGCCCGCCGGCAGATCTTACATTTTCCGTTCGTCGACGTGCTGGACGATGCCCATCAATGGGAGCACTCGCTCGAAGTGCAGCTGCCATTTCTGCAAGAGGTGCTCGGTGCGTTTGACGTGCTTCCAATCGCGGTCGGCCGTGCGTCGCCGACACAAGTCGTCGAAGTCCTGGAAACGCTCTGGGGCGGAGACGAAACCCTCATCGTCGTTAGCTCCGACTTGAGCCATTATCTCGACTACGACACCGCGAGGCGCATGGACGCCACAACCGCATCGGCAATCGAATCGTTGGAGTTCGAACGGATCGCTTCGGAGGACGCGTGCGGGCGCATAGGGATCCAGGGTCTTCTGATAGCCGCGCGGCGGCACCGGCTCGTAGCGCGAACCTTGGATCTGCGAAGCTCGGGCGACACCGCGGGCGGCCGCGCCGAGGTCGTTGGCTACGGCGCGTGGGAGCTGACGGTGGCTAAGAACGGCTCGCCGTAGCGCTCGATGCGCGCGGGCCCCATTCCGTGAATGCCTGCGAGCGCCTCGATCGATGTGGGTTTGTAGGCGGCGATTTCGAGAAGGGTACGGTCGTGGCAGACGACGTAAGCCGGAACGCCCTTGGCCCGAGCGAGGTCGAGACGCGTCGCGCGCAGGCTCTCGAAGAGCGACGAATCGACATTGTCCGGAAGCTCTCGCTCCGCGGCTTGTCGGTCTTCTTTGTGCGCGCGCAGCTGGCCTGCCTCTGGCGGAGGGACGAGCACGCGCACCGGTTCTTCGCTTTTCATCGTTGCGATGCCAAGGGGCGTCAAATACGGAATCGGGAATTCGCCAGTGCTGAGGTCGACGAGCCCCGCTGTGATGAGCCTTCTTAGGAGCGCGAGAACCCAGGCCTTGGGATGGTCCTTGAGCAGACCGTGCGTGCTGAGCTCGGTGAGGCCTAGGCGGCGCAGCCGTTGGTTGTCCGTGCCGTGAAGCATGTCGGACACGGCCGTGAGCCCCGCGCGCCCTTGGTTGCGGGCGACGCCGGCTAGCGACTTGCGCACCAGGATGGCCTCTTCTTCCGAGGCGGACCGCGGACCGCCCTCCTCGCCCCGCTCTTCGAGCCGCTCGCATACGTCGCAGTGGCCACAGCCGCCGAGGGTCTCCTGCTCGTCGCCGAAGTACCGCAGAATGAAATCGTGCCGGCAGCTGCCTGCTTCGACGTACCGCATCAGGTCGAGAAACAGGCGCCACTGCTGTTGCACGTGCGCGGGGTCTTGAGCGCCGCCTGGATCTCGCCCACCGCTGAAGCCGATGAGGCGGCGTCGAAGCCCGAGATCCCCAGAGCTGGTGAGCAAGAGCCCGTGCGCGGGCTGGCCGTCGCGCCCCGCGCGCCCGACCTCTTGATAGTACGCCTCGACCGAGCCCGGCGCCTGCACGTGGACCACGGTGCGAATGTCGGACCGATCGATTCCCATTCCAAACGCGTTGGTGGCGACGACCACATCGAGAGAACGATTCGCGAAACGCCGGTTCACGTCCTCGCGCACCGAGGCCGCAAGGCCGGCGTGATACGGGGCCGCACGCCAGCCTGCCTTTGCGACGGCGTCTGCAACTTTTTCGGTGTTGCGACGGGTCGCTGCATACACGATGGCGCCCCCTTCGGGCTCGTCAGGATTGCCCAGCGCATCACCAAGCGCATGTAGCATCCGCTTGCGCCGCTGCGTCGAGCTGTCGCTCTCGACGACCGCAAGATGGAGATTCGGTCTTGAGAAGCCGCGCAAAATGACGGCGCTCTCCTCGGAGCCGAGACCAAGCCGTTCTTGAATCTCGCGACGCACGATCGGTGTCGCCGTCGCCGTGCAGGCAATGACCCGAGGAGGCTTCAATCGCTCGATGACCTCGCCGAGCCTGAGGTACGAGGGCCTAAAATCGTGGCCCCACTGCGAGATGCAATGCGCCTCGTCGATGGCTAGCAGCGCGGGCCGAATCCCTGCGAGCCTGTCGACCAGCCAGGGCGACTCGAGGCGTTCGGGCGCCACATAGACGAGTTGATAGCGGCCCTCGAAAATTTCACGCTCGCGACGCTTCACCTCTTCGGGTTCGAGCGTCGAGGCCAGATAGGTCGCGGCAACCCCCCGCTCGGTCAGAGCGCGCACCTGATCTTCCATGAGCGCGATGAGCGGCGAGATCACGATCGAGGTCCCTGGAAGAACCGCAGCCGGAAGCTGGTAGCAGAGCGACTTGCCGCCGCCCGTAGGCGCGATGACGATGACCCGTCGGCGCCCATCGAGGAGCTCTTCGATGGCCTCACGCTGCCAGGGATGGAACTCCGAAAGCCCGAAACGCTCTCGCAAAGCCAAGTCGATGTCGGTCATGAACGAAAGGCACCGTAGTGCCGCGGATGAGGGCATGCCAGAGCTATCGGACGCCAGCAGCGAAAGTTGCCTGTCACAATCGCCGACAGATGAGCTCGGCGGTTTCGTTGGCGCGCTCCATGACGAGCATATGGCCCGCGCCCTCTAGAATGTGGAGCTCGTTGTCGGGGATTTGATCGGCGAGGTATTGGGCGTACTTCACGGGCGTCAGGGCGTCCTGACTTCCTGCGATGATGAGGGCGGGGACTTGGATGTCTTTCACGTCATCCATTCGGTTGAAGCTGTCGCAGGCGCGCCAATCCAGGCCACCGGTTTCGATCGGCGTGAGCTCGCGGTGCTTCGATGCTTCGGCGACGAGAGCCGGACCGGACCCCCGCTCGTAGAGGCCGGGAGGGAGCGGCGGGATGCTTGCGCCCGATTTCACAACCTGCTCGAAGAGTTGGAGGATCGTCGGGTGGACCCGAAGGCGCGCACCCGTGGAGAGCAGAACGATGCCCGTGAGACGCGCGGACGCAGACGAGAGCGCATGCTCCAACGCCACGCCGCCGCCGAGCGAGTGGCCGATGATCAAGTAGTCGCCCTGCACTTCCGATTCGAGAAATCGCGATAGAAAAACTTCCATCTGCGCCACGGAGTCAAGCGCCGGCCCGTCGGTTCCGGCTCGTCCCGGAAGGTTGATCGCATAGCGCTCACGACCGGGCATCGCGTCGAGGAGCCGGTCGTACACATGATGATTCCCCGCCGAACCGTGCACGCAGACCAGAGCCGGCCCGGCCCCCGGCTCGTGTCGAAACGTCACAGTGCGTCCGTCGATTTGCCGAGCCTCTACCAAAGGGAGATATCCTCGCCTGCGCTTGCCAATCCCACGGCTTGGAAGCGAAAGAAACGCTCGCGCGCATAGGTGCCGGTGTACTCCAGCGCCAGCTCGTCGAAGCTCACGGTCCGCAGAAAACGATAGCCGCACTCGGCCATCAAGGGGGTCGGGTCATCGATGCCAAATTGCATGGGCTCGCCGAGCTCTTCGATGATCCCCTGCATCGCACGGTCTTCTTCGCGGAGGCGTGGGCTCGATGTCGCCATCTTGCTGTTGAGGTAGTCGAAGACCAGGAGCGAGCGGGGATCGAACTCCGATACCAGGCGCTCGAGCGTCGAGCGGGCCGCCGCCTCCGGCAGGTAGTAGATCACGCCCTCCCAGACGAAGCAGGCGGGCGACCCTCGATCGAGCCCTGCGGTCTCGAGGAGCGCTACAAAGTCGTCTCGTTCGAAGTCACATGGGACAAACGTCGCGGATTCGATCGGATAGGCTTCAAAGCTCGAAAGTCGTTCACGTTTGTCCGCTTGGCTGGCAGGCTGGTCGACCTCGAAGAAACGAACACCGTGGCGTCCCAAGCGCGCCGCGCGAGTGTCCAGGCCGGCACCGAGAATCACGACTTGGCGGACGCCGCGTTCGAGGGCTCGCGTGACGCAGTCATCGAGATAGCGCGTGCGAAGCGCCATCCAAAGCTCCATGGAGGGCGAGTGCCGGTCCCAGCGTCGTGAAAGCGCTTCGCCCTCGGGGCCCGCTAGGCGCAGCGCCCAGGGGTCGTCGCAGATCGCATCGGGCGCGGCGGAGGCCCGGCCTCGGTAGGCGGCGATCATGACCGCTGTTCGGCTCGCAGCCCGAGATTCGATGACGCTCAGTGTCCGCGCTCGCGATCGATGCCCGGATAATCCGGGTCACCCGGCTCGTGGCGGTGGTTTGCGGTCAGGTAGGAGCCGTCGCGCCCAGGGATGGAAAGCATGGTGTCTTTATCAAAGATGAAGTGCTCCCGACGCGTCGACGGCGGCATGTGCATACCCGTGTCCATTCGAATGGCATCGCAGGGGCAGGCCTCGACGCAGTAGCCGCAGAAGATGCAGCGGAGCTCGTCGATCGTGAACACCGCGGGGAAGCGCTCGTAGCCGTAGCGCGGGTCATCAGGCTCGTACTCGGCCGGCTCGATGTGAATGCACTGGGCCGGGCATGCGGTGCTACAGCAAAGGCACGCCACACAGCGTGGTGACCCGTCGGTTCGCTGGGTGAGCCGGTGAATCCCGCGGAAGCGCTCCGGGTACTCGACCGTCTCTTCCGGGTATTT
>CAMYJN010000068.1 GCA_947258625.1 uncultured Polyangiaceae bacterium
AGCGTCACCACCTCGTTCGAGCGCACACACTGACAGAGATCTTTGTCCGGCGAGCAAATCACGACCTGCTCGACCTTTGACGCGTTGCAGAATTTGGCGGCGGCAGAGGCCAGCGCATCGTCCGCCTCGAAATCCACCATGGGCCAGGTCACCATTCCGAGCGCCCGGCTTGCGCGTTCGACGAGGGGGAACTGGGCGAAGAGCTCGGGCTCCAGACCTTCGCCCGTCTTGTAGCCATCGAAAAGCTGATTTCGGAAGGACTCGACGGTTTGATCAAACGCGCATCCAAGATGTGTGACCTCCGGATTTCGGAGCATCGACGCCATGGACCGCATAAAACCGCGAGTCGCGCCAACCTCCTGTCCGGATGGCGCCTTCGCTTCCGGGGCTCCGAACCAGGATCGAAAGAGCTCGTAGGTTCCGTCGATCAGATGCACCTTCATGATTCGCTCTTATCGCAGTTCAACACCCCCGCACCATGCAGTCGGCAGAAGGACCGGCATTACGCGGACTTGTGGAACGATCTTGCAGCCGTAGCAGAGGGCGCCCTGACACGTAGTAGAGGTGTGATCATACGGTTCATTGTCCGACTTACACACACACAGCCACCCCAAATCTTGCGGTTTATTTCTTGTATACCCCAATATCTAGTAGCATCCGATTTATTGCCATACATGGGGTGTCATCTAATGCGATTCGACCAAAGCCCTTTTATGACGCGATGCGAAATCGCCGAATTAACCCCCGTTTGTGGTTCTCAACAGCTTGATATTACGGTTGAAAAGAAGAAAGCGCATGGGGCTGATCGTTTCTGCTTGACTGAGCCTGCCCCGCGGAGCTACTTCGCAGGCTCGCCCCAAGCGGTTGTGGTGGCTATGAGGCGGCCAGCGCAACCTATTGTGGGGCGATTGTGGACAGTGGGTGGTTCGCCTGGGGACTCGAGGTGAATTCTTCCTGGATGGTGAGTTGCGTCCGGTTGGAGGTATGCTGTGGCATTGGATACGAGGGGAATGACTAGCAATTTGGAGATCGAAGGCGCTCGGCGAGCCGAAGTTTCGCAGAAAACCGGCGGTCTTTCGATGGAACGCAAGCTGACAGAGGCCGGGACCGACCCGCTCGACGCGGTGGAGTACGTCCTTCGAGACAGCCAGATCACCAACTCGGACGGCTCGGTCGTCTTCGAGCTCAAGGGGGCGCAGGTTCCCGAGGGCTGGAGCCAGCTCGCCACCGACATTGCAGTCTCCAAGTATTTCCGCAAAGCAGGCATCAACGGCGACAAAAATCTGGGCGAGCGAAGCGTTCGCCAACTCGTCTATCGCGTGGCGCACAGCCTCCGCGAGGCAGGCGATCGATTTGGCGGCTACTTCGCCGACCAGGAAGCAGCCGACGCCTTCGAGGCCGAGCTTTCTCATCTCCTGATCCATCAGAAGGCCGCATTCAACTCTCCGGTCTGGTTCAACTGCGGCCTCTATCAGCGCTACGGCATCGAGGGGTCGGGCGGCAACTACGCCTGGGACCCAGAGCGCGACGTTATCTTCGAGACCAGCACGGCGTACGAGAATCCACAGTGCTCCGCCTGCTTCATTCAAGCCGTCAATGACGACCTGATGGCGATCTACGACCTCATCAAGAATGAGGCGCGCCTTTTCAAGTACGGCTCGGGCACCGGCACCAACTTCTCGAAGATCCGCGGCAAGCAGGAGAAGCTTTCCGGCGGCGGCACCTCGAGCGGTCTGATGAGCTTCCTCGAAGTTCTCGATCGGGCAGCGGGCGCCACCAAGTCCGGAGGCACCACACGTCGCGCCGCAAAGATGGTCTGTCTCGACATGGACCATCCCGAAATCGTCGATTTCATCGAGTGGAAGGTCCGCGAAGAGAAGAAGGCGCGCGCGTTGATTGCAGCTGGCTACGAATCCGACTTCAACGGCGACGCGTATCACACGGTCTCTGGTCAGAACTCGAACAACTCCCTTCGTGTAACTGACGAATTCATGAAAGCAGTCGAGACCGACGGCGAGTGGAAGACGACGCTGCGCACGAACGGCGAAGTCTGCGACACGTACCGTGCGCGCGACATCTGGCGAAAAGTCGCTCAAGCTGCTTGGGCCTGCGCCGACCCGGGCGTCCAGTACGACACCACGATCAACGACTGGCACACTTGCCCGAACACTGACCGCATCAATGCCTCGAACCCCTGCTCGGAGTACATGTTCCTCGACAACTCGGCCTGTAATCTGGCGTCGATCAACCTGTCGAAGTTCCTCGATGCGGAGGGACGCTTCGACATCGAAGGATACCGCCAGGCGATCCGCGTCCTGATCACCGCGATGGATATCGCGGTCGACTTCGCGAGCTACCCGACTCATGAAATCGCGAAAAACAGTCATAATTTCCGGCCTCTTGGCCTTGGCTATGCCAACCTCGGCACCTTGCTGATGCAGCTCGGGATTCCCTACGACAGCGACGAGGGTCGGACGATCTGCGCAGCGCTCACTTCGATCCTCTGCGGTCATGCCTACGCGACCTCCTCGGAGATAGCCGCGAGCAAGGGCCCGTTCAGCGGCTTTCAGCGCAACCGCCAGCCGATGCTTCGAGTCATGGGCAAGCATCGTGAAGCTGCGTATTGCATCAACGAAGCCGGTGGCCCCGGGATGACCGACGAGGAGCAAACCGCTTGCCCGCCCGAGCTCATCCAGGCGGCACACGAGGATTGGGACTTGGCCTGTAAGCTCGGAGAGCTGTACGGCTACCGAAATTCACAGACCACCGTGCTGGCGCCGACCGGAACGATCGGCCTTCTGATGGACTGCGACACGACCGGCATCGAGCCCGACTTCGCGCTGGTGAAGTTCAAGAAGCTCGCAGGTGGCGGTTACTTCAAGATCGTGAACCAGAGCGTTCCGAACGCACTCAAGCGGCTCGGCTACACCGACGCTCAGCTCGCGGACATCGTTTCTTACGTGACGGGTACCAACACCTTTACCGGCGCTCCCCACTGCGGTCGAAAGGCGCTGCTCAAAAATGGCCTGACGGAGCGCGAGATTGAAAAGGCCGAGGCTGCCCTCCGTGGCGTGTTCGATGTCGGCTTCGCACTGGCGCCCTGGGTGATCGGAACTGAGGCCTACGAGCGTCTCGGGATCGACGCAGCCACCTACAACAAGCCGGGCTTTCACCTGCTCCGCTTCTGGGGGCACAGCGAAAAAGAGATCGGCGAGCTCAACGACGTCGTCATCGGTCGTATGACGGTCGAAGGCGCGCCGCATCTCAGAGCCGAGCACCTTCCGGTCTTCGACTGCGCCAACCGCTGCGGCAAGATCGGCGAGCGATTCATCGACCCCATGGCGCACGTCCACATGATGGCGGCAGCTCAGCCGTTTCTCTCGGGCGCGATCTCCAAGACGGTGAACCTGCCCAACGAAGCGACCATCGAAGACGTGGAGGAGATCTACGAAGAGGGTTGGAAGCTCGGTCTCAAGGCGATTGCGCTCTATCGGGACGGCTCGAAGTCGTCTCAGCCCCTCAACACCAAGGACGACTCCAAGGGCGAGGAGGATGAAGACGCGAGCCCCGAGGCGAAGGCTACCGCGCCCGCACAGGCCATTGAAGCTCCGGTTCAGGAGTGGCTCACGCCCCCGAGCACTCGGCGCCACCGTCTTCCCAAGAAGCGCAGCGGCTTCACGCAGGAAGCACGCGTCGGAGGGCACAAAGTCTTCCTTCGCACAGGCGAATACGTGGACGGCTCGCTCGGTGAGATCTTCGTAGACATGCACAAGGAAGGCGCCGCGTTCCGCTCGCTGATGAACTGCTTCGCGATCAGTGTCTCGATGGGTCTTCAGCACGGCGTGCCGCTCGATGCCTACGTTCGGCAGTTCACGTTCACGCGCTTCGAGCCACAGGGCATCGTCGAAGGTCATCCGAACATCAAGTTCTCCACGTCGATCATCGACTACGTCTTCCGTGTGCTCGGTGTCGAGTACCTTCAGCAATACGACTTCGCGCAGGTGCCACCGAAAGAGGAGCAGGAGGAGCTCCAAAACCCGACCGACGTGGCTGCCGTCCAACGCCTGGAAGGTTCGCATCCAAGTGATCCGCCCCCGACCATCGAGCCGGCCGAGCAGGTCACCTTCGGTTTCGACGACTCGTCCCCGCAGGCCGATGCCCTCGACCAACAGCTCGGCGAGATGATGGGCGATGCGCCGATGTGCGATAAGTGCGGTCACATCACGGTGCGCAATGGGGCTTGTTATCGCTGCCTGAACTGCGGCAACTCCATGGGCTGCTCCTGACGGGCCTGAGTCACGCCGCTCGGCGGCTTACCTCCTCGGGGCTCCGCTGCGGAATACTTAGGTATTCCTCACTCTGCCCCTGTGGGGGCGCTCGCCGATCGACGTAACTCAGACCCGTCAGCTCGGAGCTTACGTGGGGGTGCGGGGTTTTGCAGACGTTGGCGATGGGCTCTACAACGCTTCTTCGATGCTTCTGCCCTTCTACAAGTACGAAGGTCTCGGGAATGACTTCCTCATCATCGAGAAGGAAGCGCTCGGGGGCGTGTGGCTGACGACCGAGCAGGCGATCGCGCTTTGCGATCGGCATCGGGGGATCGGCGCCGACGGGGTGTTGCTCCTCGATGTGGACGCGCCTTCGATGGAGGTGATCAACGCCGATGGCTCGGTCCCGGAGATGTGTGGCAATGGGCTTCGGTGTGCAGCCTTGCATCTCGCCCGCCGCAGAGGCGAGGCCGCGTTCCAGGTGACGGTTGGAACTGCCGCGGGGCCTCACCCTTGCGTCGTCGTGAACCGGCCGCAGGCGGAATCCGTGGCCGTGCTCATGGCGCCCCCATCGCTCGTGCCATCCGATCTTCCGTTGAGCTCCACCAAGCCCTGGCTCGATCATCCGCTCGAGATCGACGGGCAAACGCTGCATGTCAGCGGCGTGTCGATGGGAAACCCGCACGCGGTGACGTTCGATGAGGTCGGCGAGGCACGCTTCGCGCTCGGTCCGGCGATTCAAAGCGACCCGCACTTCCCTGAGGGGGTCAACGTCGGCTTCGTTTCCGAGCGTGAGGGACACAGCATGCGATTGGACGTTTTCGAGCGCGGCGCCGGGTGGACCCAGGCCTGCGGGACCGGAGCCTGCGCCGCCGCGGTTGCCGCAGTCGAAACCGGCCGCGCAGAGCGCGACGAGCAGCTCAGCATTCGACTCCCTGGCGGGACGCTCATGATCACTGTCGCCGCGCCAGGTGACACCGTACTCATGCAGGGCCCGGCGCGCTGCGTATTCTCCGGTGAAATCGAGATCTAGCTCGTCGATTGCAATATCGGCCGCTTCCGTTAGGTTTGGGCGATGCCCCGATTCCTCTCTTCAGCGCTCTGGCTGATCACCCTCGCGATGACCGTTGTTGGCTGCAGCGATGCTGAGAGTCGCAGCGGTACCGCGGGCGACTTCGGCCGCTGCGCAGACTTTGACCCTCTCCGCCAGGTCTTCTGGGGCGACACACACATCCACACCGACCTTTCGTTGGACGCCAACATGCAGGGGACACGCACGACCCAAGACGACGCGTACGCGTTCGCCCGAGGCGAGCCCATCCCAGTGCAGCCCTACAACGAAGACGGTTCTGCGACTCGGATGGCCACCATCGATCGGCCTTTGGACTTCCTCATGTTGAGCGACCACGCGGAGTTTTTTGGGACCTTGAAGGTCTGCAATGATCCGAGCTCGCTCGGGTACGACGCGCGGCAGTGTGTCGACTATCGCGCTGCCCAGCAGTTCGATGCCAGCCCGCAGGAAGTGGCTGGCATCTTCGTCGGGCTCAATGCCTTAACCGCTGCCGAACCCCAAGGAGCGCGCTACCCCGAGCTCTGTGGTCCGGCGGACGAGTACTGCTTGGAAGCCGGAATGGATGTTTGGCGCCAGGTCGTCAGTGATGCCGAAGCAGCCTATGACCGCAGTGACGCTTGCGAGCTCACGACATTTCCCGGCTACGAGTGGAGCGGCGGGCCCAGGGTGAAGAACCTCCACCGCAACGTCATGTTCAAGAACGAGAAGGTCACGGCGCTTCCCTACAATTACTTCGATGAGCCCTACGCTGAGGGCCTCTGGGCGCGCCTCCGAGAAGAGTGCGTCGACGCGGGCACAGGCTGCGACGTGCTGACCATTCCGCACAACAGCAACCTCTCCGAAGGCACCTACTTCGAGAACAAGATGGCGAATGGTGAGCCCTTTACGAGCGAGTATGTCGAGGCCCGCAATGCGATGGAGCCGGTCATCGAGATCTACCAGCACAAGGGAGCTTCCGAGTGCCTTCCAGGGGCCGTAACCGCGGACGAGCTCTGCGGATTCGAGGCGATTCCGTTCTCGAATTTGGCCACCACCAACTTGGAGATCATCACGCCACCCGACCCTAAGGGGTTCCTCCGCCACGCGTACGGAGAAGGCATGCGGCTCGAAGCCAGCCTCGGTACCAACCCGTTCCAGTATGGCATCACGGCCGCGACCGACACGCACATCTCGGCTCCGGGTTTCGTGGCCGAAGACGACTTCAAAGGCCATGGCGGCGCGGGTCAGCCGAACCGCTTTCTGCCGCCGCCTCCGGGCTTCCCCGACATAGAGTACCTCAGTCCCGGCGGACTCACGGCGGTTTGGGCTGAAGAGAACGCGCGTGACGCCATCTTTTCGGCCATTCGCCGGAAGGAAACGTTCGGGACGAGCGGCCCGCGGATCACCGTGCGCATGTTTGGCGGCTGGGACTACCCCAGCGACCTCTGCAACGCCCCAGATCTGGTGGCGCAAGCCGATGCCGCGGGCGTACCGATGGGCGGCACGCTTGGACCCCAGCCTGCTTCGGCCGCACCGGTATTCGTGGTTTTGGCCATGCAGGATTCGACCAGCGCGCCTCTTCAGCGGATCCAAATCATCAAGGGCTGGCTGGACGGAGACGACTACCAGGTGACGGTCTACCCAGTGGCCGGCAACGCCAACAATGGCGCGACCGTCGACCTCGCTACTTGCGCGCGGCAGGGCGAGGACTCTGGCGATCTTTGCGGCGTCTGGCAGGACCCCGACTTCGATCCGGGGCAGCGGGCCTATTATTACGCGCGAGTTCTCGAGAACCCAAGCTGCCGCTGGACGACCTGGCAGTGCTCCGCGGCCGAGTATGACTGCACGGATTGGGACTACGCCGGCTGCGTCGCGCAAAAGGATAACTTTCCCCCGAGCGACTACACCTGCGACTGCTGTGACCCGGCAGCGGGGCTGCGCCAAGGCTTTTGTGCCGAGGTCGACTGCACCGATCCTGACTCGCTGCTTGAGGCCGAACAGCGCTGCTGCCATCAGGTGGAGCCGGTCATCCAGGAGCGCGCCTGGACCTCGCCGATCTGGTATCAACCTCCCAGTTGATGCTTCGCCCGCTCGTCCACTTCTTTCTGATCGGTGGCCTGCTTTTCGGTTCGAAGGCCGTTTATGAACGGAGCCGGATCGAGGGACCGTCGATCACGGTCCGGGTTGCCGCGGACGCCACGGACGCAGACGTCGAGGCCGCTGTTCGCGAGTCGATTCTGCTCAACGAGGCGCGCCGCTATCACTGGGACAGAACCGACCCGATTGTCTACACGCACCTGATTCGGAACATGCGCTTCATCGAGCCGGACACCGAGGACGATGATTTGGCGCTCTTCCAGCGCGCGGTCGGCATGAACATGCAGGCGCATGATCCGGTCGTGCGGGCGAGGTTGCTCTACCGCGCGCGCGAGGCGCTTGCGTTCGTGCCCGAGGATCGCATGCCGAGCAGCGCAGAGCTCGAGGAGCATCGCCGCACGCACGGGGATCGCTTCGAGCGCGAGGGGCGCGTTCGGTTTCAACACGTGTTCCTCAGCCGTTCGAGGCATGGGGCGGCGCTTGCGGCAGATGCTCGCGAGATGCGCGAGCGCCTCGCCGCGCTCGGCGACTCGTCGCCGGCAGGCCTCGGTGACCCCTTGCCTGGTCTTCGTCCCGAGCAGTTAGCGACGCCGTCCGAGTTGCAAGACACCTACGGCGTTGAGCTAGCGGGCGTGGTCGAGGAAGCTGTGGTGGGTGCGTGGCGAGGTCCAATTTCCTCAGTGTACGGGCTTCACTTCGTGAAGGTGATCGACACCGAGCCCGCCTACGTGCCCCCGCTCGATGTCATTCGCACCGAAGTCCGTGCGGATCGGCTCCGCGCGATCCGCAAAAAGCTCCGACAGGAACGCATGGCTTCGCTTCGCGAGGCGTATCGCATCGAGATCGAGAGGGCTCCCTGATGGGCATCTCCTTGCTTGCGATCTTCGCTGCGCTGACGTTCGGCGCTCCCAAGCATGCCGGCGCCCATGCCCTCGCGCCTTCGGTCGTTTCATTCGAGCATCGCGCGGATGGCACCGTCACAATGCGCTGGCGAGCGCCGGTGAGGCGGCCCACCGGTCAGTCGCTGCGGCCGCGGATTCCGGAAACCTGCGAACAACTGGGCCCAACCACGGTTCGAAAGACCGAAGACGAAGTCGCTATCGTCGAAACGACCGAGATCCGCTGCGACCCGCCCGACATGCTGGGTGCGGTCGTTGGCGTCGACGGCTTCGAG
>CAMYJN010000069.1 GCA_947258625.1 uncultured Polyangiaceae bacterium
TTGATGAATCTCATGTTCCTGATGCCCGTGACCCTGCTCCCTTTCGTCACGCAGTTCGGCGAAACGAGTGGGCGATCGTCGCCGTGTTTGCCCTCACCAATCTGGTCATCGCGCTGGTTCTTCACCACATGTGGACCCACGTCGCCGCCAAATCAGAGATGCACAAGGACGAGCAAGCACAAGCCCTCTCCAAGCGTGTGAGAGTCGTCCTTCGCTTCTTCGTCGGGATCTTGGTCGGAGGCGTCTTGGTTTCCTTGATCGACGTCAGGGCTGGGATCGCGTGCTTCTTGGCCACGCCGGCTCTTGCGTTCTACGGCTACGTTCGCGACCCTCTGCGAGCCCGGCAAGGCCCACGGTGAAGCTGACGGTACCCATGGCCGTGATCGCGATGTGCATGGTTGGGGCGCAGGTCGCCTCGGCGCAGCCATTTCGTCTGGGGCCGCCGACTGGGCAAGGCCCGGTCGAGGTCGAAGCCAGCTTCCAACTGTTGGACATCAACGACATCGATGACGAGGCAGAGACCTTCGAGTTCAGCGGGATCCTCGTCTTGCGCTGGCGCGATGAACGACGAGCCTTCAATCCCGCCGTGGCGGGGGTCGATGAGAAGGTCTTCCAGGGCGACTACCAATTCAACGAGGTCGCAACGGGTTGGTTTCCTCAGGTCGTACTGATCAACGAGTCCGGCCTCTTCGAAAAACACGGAGTCATTCTCCGAGTGGGCCCCGACGGCACGTCGACGCTGGTCCAGACCGTGAACGCAACGGCGGAGGCTGACATGGAGCTCCGGCGCTACCCCTATGATCGACAACAACTGCGCGCCGCCTTTGGAGTCCTGGGCGCCACCGATTCAGAAGTCGTGCTCCGGGCCCGGCCCGCCGAGTTCAGTCGATTGGACCACGAGCTGCGTACACCACAGTGGGACATCACGGAGGTCCGCACGTCGACGGCGGAGAGTCGCGTGATCTACGCGGGGAGCGAACGCAGCGCCTCGGCGTTCGTCGTGAGCGCGGACGTGGAGCGCGAGTCCTTCTTCGTGGTGCGATTGGTCGTGATCCCGCTCGTGCTCATCGTCAGAGCGTAGTAAAAACAAAGGCCCTGTCCGCGCTGTGACTCACGCGACATAATAGCTAGTACCGCGCAATTCGGCGCTCATCGTCGTCCCGATGGGCCAAGAGAGCGGGTCGAAACGCTCACCGGCCCATGTCGTCGGCCTTCGTCTTGGGCGACTCGGGCATCTTGTACTCGGCAGGAGCCTCCCGCTCCGACGCCGATTCGCCGTGCTCCGCTATCTCGTCGTTTGCGGTATTCGACTTGGTCGGCCCCGCGCACCCGACGAGCACAAAGCCGCCAAGAAGCAGGAATATCACGAACTTGGTTCCTCGTATCGCCCCCATGCGTTCCTCCTCGGTGCTCTCCAACCAGCTCAGTCGTCCTTCAGCCAGTCGTTCAGCTTGCCTGCGACGGCATCACTGAGGTTGTCCCAGCCATCCTTTACGCTGTCGGCAAGGGAGTCCAACCTGGCTTCGAGCTTGTTCGCTTCTTCTCGTGAAGCGGACTGACCGTCCGCTTGGAGCTCCTTGATCTTCGCTCGAAGGCTCAGCTTCTTGGCCTCGATTCGATTCTTCAGTTCGTCGGACTGGCTCATCTCACTGCTCCTTTGGGGAATCGAAAAGTTCGTGCCCCTCAGGGGTGTGTAGGGTTGCTGGGTGGTAGTCAACAAGGGGTGTCATACCACGTCGAATCGCCAACGCCCACGATGCTGGAACGATTGTGTCTTGCATCGCTCTGACTACTCGTCGGGTCGGCGGAAGCTCGCGCCGGAGCGACGTCCTACCCGTCCGCGCGGCAGATTTCGTGTTCGCTGCCGGCGACGCCTCTCATGGATCGAGAGCGCGCCCTTGCCGGACGCGGGCGGGATCAAGTGTCTCTCGCTGCTTCCGATGAGATCGCCGCGTTTCGCTTTGATCAGGGCTTCTCGCGTGAGATCGTGCTGGTCAACGTCCCAATACTGCAAGAGCGCTTTTTGCAGTCGCTTCTCGCGGAGGCCCTTTGCGACGTAGACCGGTTCCTGCGTGAGCGGGTCGAGCCCAGTGACGTACATGCTGGTCGCCATGCTCATCAACGACCTGACGCGGCTCATTTTGGTGAACACGATTTACTTCAACGGGTCTTGGGCCAAGCCGTTCGAGGCGGCGAACACGAAGGACGACGCGTTCACGCTGCTGGATGGAAGCGAGATCAGCACGCCGACCATGCACGCGGGCGTCGATTCGCAGTACGCAGCCGGTGCGAACTACCAGGCGGTCGAGTTGCCGTACGATGGCCACCAGTTGGCGATGCTCGTGCTTGTTCCCAACGAAGGACAGTTCGCGGGTGTCGAAAGCACGCTAACCGCGAGTCGGGTGGCCGAGATTCGGAGCGAGCTCAGTGGGCACCTGGTGACTTTGTCGTTGCCGAAGTTCAAGTTTCGCTCGCAGGTGCCGGCCAAGGGGCCGCTCATGGCGCTTGGCATGGTCGACGCGTTTCGTACCGACGCCGACCTCTCGGGCATGACCGGCAAGCGCGACCTCGTCATTCAGGACGTGGTGCACGAGGGTTTCGTCGCTGTGGATGAGAACGGCACCGAAGCGGCGGCCGCGACTGCTGTCCTGATTGGGACCGTCTCGGTACCACCGCAGGCGACGCTAAGCGTGGACCGGCCGTTCATTTTCGCCATCATCGACCGAACGACCGGGGCGACCTTGTTCATTGGGCGGGTTGTGGACCCGTTGAAGTAGGAACAACGGGGTTGTGGTACGGTATCGATTCGGCCTGGGACGGACGGTTCTTCGGCGTCGCGCGTGAGATGACTCGTTTGATGAAATCGCTACCGGGCTTCGCTGGGACCGCGGTGCTCTCTTGGCCCATCGGGCTCATGCTAAGAGCCGAATTTCGCGGTATTTGCTTGTTATGTCGCGTTGGGCGCAGGGCAGACAGGGCCTTTGAATTCGCTTCTATGGAAGGAAGGTGATGGTCTGGGCCGCGCCCTCCGCGCCGGCATCCTCGACCGCGTCCCTGCCGATCTCCCCGACAAGCTGGCGCCGAAACTCGTCGACCACTTGGACCGCGTCCTAGGGAACCCAAAGGTCACCGAGTGCTACGCTCGCTTCTCGTGAGCTCTGTTTCAGTGGCCTGACCACAGGACGACCGGTGATTGCGTGAGTGCTGGTGGCAGCCTAGTGGCTGCCCCTCAGCCAGGTACGCACGACGACTACGGAAGCGATCGGAGAATGATCTGGATCCGCCGGTTTCGTGCGCGACCTTCTGGCGTGTCGTTCGAGGCGACAGGATCGTACTTGCCTCTCGAGGACGCGACCACCTGTGCTGGGTCCAGACCGTTGTCGACGAGGTAGCGTGCGACTCCGGCAGCCCGTGCACCCGCAAGCTCCCAGTTGCTGGGATACTTCTTGGCAAGAGTGCGTGACATCTTCTGGTTGTCGGTGTGGCCGACGACACTGACGAGGTAGTCGGTGTCCGCGAGAAACTTCGCAAGCCTCTGCGCGTACTCGAGCCCGTCGCTTCCGACGGTCGGCGTTGCGGCACCGGACTTGTACATGACGTCTGAAGGAATCTCGAGCTCGATCCCGTCCACCAACTGCTCGAGCTGAATCTCCTGGTTTTCGATCTCTTCCGCAAAGATATCTGCGAGCGCGTCGAAGTCTGATTCGAGCGCATTGATCTCTGCTGCCTGCTTCTCGATCGTCCCGGTCAGCTTGCCTTCCTTCGCGAGGGCGTCGTTGTACTGCGCTTGCAGTGCCTCGTACTCGGACTTCTTCACACAGCCTGTGGACAGAACCAGCCCGGAGCAAAGGGTGAGCACTGCCGCGATTCGTGCACTTGAATTCTTCATCATGGACATCCTTTTCCTTGAGGGGATTGCCTGAAAATCGACAAGAACGGGTCGCCGCTGTCGCGGTTCCTGTCGTCATCCATCCCGCCTCCTAGTACCAGAAGCCCGGCTACGCCAACTGGACGCGATCGGGTAACAGAGCAGTCTCCATGCGGCAGGGCCGCGATCTGCTCTTTTTGCCCATCGGAATGACGATGAGCGCCGAATTTCGCGGTACTCGATATTATGTCGCGCGACTCACAGCGCGGACAGGGCCTTTGTTTTTACTACGCTCTCGGTCAGACCTTCGGTCCACGAACCGCCAAGGTCGGTCAGATCTTCAAGATCTTCAAGATCTTCAACCCTATGAAAGACAGCCCCAAAAGGGAAGCTACGGGAGCTCAAAGTAACTTCGAAGCGCTGTTAGGTCTTGTTTCGCGCGCCGAAAAAGCGAAGTGCAGTGCGCGCTCAGCCCAGGCGGAACCCGTACTCGACGCCCATGCGAGGCGCGCTAAATGATCTAAACTTGATATTCTGAACGATGCCAACCATGCACTTCTGAAAAGCTTTGCTCCCCGGACTCACGGTTGCGCCCATCACGGTTCCCTTCCGGTCGACGGCAATCTCGATCTTCACACGGTTGAGCTTGGCGTGCTCGAGCTCTTTTTCGACACACTTGTTGTACATCGTGTCCAGGTGCTTGTTGATCGTATTGGTGACTTCCCCTTGGCTGAGCTGAGATTCGTTTCCTGTCGTTGCCGCGCTCCCGATATACACAGGTTCGAGCATGGCCTCCGCGTAAGACGGAAATTCGCCCCGACGGCTCTTTTTGCTCCGTGAAGGCGCCGCGCTGGTAGGCCGGATCTTGGGCGCTTCGAGGATCTTGGCGTAGCCGATCAAACGGGGCTTTCCTCTATCCGCGCGCACGGTGAAGCCGACGCCCATACACAGGCCAACCGCCACGGCGATCGCAAGCAACCGATTGATCTCGAAAGTGCCTTTCGTCATGGCTGACATTCTTCCAAATCCGCGAGCCCTTAGCCAGGATCGCTCGAATTCGCGACCTAGGGCAGAATCTTGCGGGCTACAGGCGACGGCTCGATGCCGTAGGGAGCGATGCTTACGCTGTCTCGATCGACTTGGGCAGCACTGCAGTAGTCCGTCACATGAATCGGCATGCCCAGGCGCTCCGATGTGATTTGCTCGGTCTGAGACGCCAGGACAGTTTTCGTTTCATCATTCGGATCCACTTCGCGAAAGAGGGATGCATAGGTTCCGGGGAGCTCAACTTCGGAGCCGCATACCCGCTCAGCGCCCGGGTCGTAGGCTTCGAACCCGAGCGCAACCCAAGACATGCCGTTCGTGGTCTCTCGTACACCGCTCAACAGGCGAATCATTTTTGCTTGCGCTTCGCTGATCAGGTACCGAACACCGATCGTCTCCAATGTGACGGCGATGCCACCAGCACTTTGCTCCACTGAGAAGTCACGAAACGCTGGCGCGTTCTCATGATGCTTCTTCTCGTAGAAATCGACGAGCGCGCCGGAATCCCAGAAAAGGGGCGGCATGACCTGCGGAGTGAGCGTGTACCTCACGTAGTTTTCGCGCATGAGGTCACGCATGGGACCCCGGGCGCGGTTGAGCGCGATGGTGTAGCAATAGACGCCCTGCGGCAGAGGCAGGCAGTAGTTGTCAACCATGAACCGCGCGAACGCGGGCCAGGAGGTTCGCTTCCACTTGCGACCGATGAGGTCCGTCACGACCTCTGTCGCGGCTGTCTGATCAAAGCTCTTAATAGTGAACGTTTTTACCGCGTTAGGTCGGACGTAGGGATGGGCTCCAGTGCTCGCTGAAATTCCTTCTGGACCCAAAAACGTTTCCTTGAGGGCGTCCGCAGTGACGTCGCGAGTCGATTCCCAGTTTGTCTTGGATTCGCCGTGCAGTCGCGCTTGCCGAATGGGAGTCATCGCGCGAGGTCCAACTCCGGTGAAGTCCGAATAGACGATGGCGCCCTCGTGCAGGATGGACTTCTCGTTGACGAGTTCCATCGCCACCATGTTTGGGACATACTTGTGGCGCTGTTCCTCGTTCAAGCCCTGGACAAACTGCGCGTAGTCGTAGGGTGTCGACGGCGACAACGCCTCGAAACGTAAGGGGAGAAGGGTCGACGGATCGAACGCGATCTCAGAGGCGCCGCCGTAAACAGCCAATACCGGTGAGGCCTTGGCGTGCACCCTCCACTCCGAAAGCGCCTTGCCCTTTTCGAGCAGCTTCGTCCCAATCACCCGGTACTCTTGGCGAACTGCGGCGTTGTAGCCAGTGAGCACATCGCGCGCGAACTCTGAAAACGGCGCCGGCACCTTCACGACCACCGCGATGTCGCGAACACGCTCAAAGAGCTCAGGGTCGTCCTGCCATGCGGAGTCGGCAGGGAAAGCCAACTGCCAAAGCATTTGTCCTTCATCGAAGTTGAGGATGCTCCGCGACGCGACTGGCAACTCCTTCGGTTCTTGCGAAAGGACATACTCGGCCATCCCAGCTTTCAGATGCTCCGCTCCGGTAGCCAGGTTGTAGTTCTCGGTTTGAGTGCCTGCGAAGACCACTCCGACGATGCGTCCGTACTCGTCCACGAGTGGACCACCGCTGTTGCCCGGACTCGTGGCGGCCGAGTAGCGGATGTATTCGATACGTGGATCGCCTGGATCTTTTGTCGTCGCGGCCATGATGCCGTCCCGAATCGCAATACCCTCCCCGCCCACGTTCCCGATCGTGTAGACCGCTTGCCCGATCTCATACGAATCCGCCAGTTCCAGTACGCCGTAGTCTTGAAGTCCATCCACCTCGAGGAAAGCGAAGTCACGCTTCACGTCGAACCCGAGGACACGCCCAGGAGGTCGGTGCTTGCCATCGTAAGTCTTGATCAGGAAACCTTCATTGATCTCGAAAGGGGTCCCATGCTGGGTGAGGCAGTGGTAGGCTGTAGCAACGACGTTCGGTTTCACGATGAAGCCGCTGCAAAACCCGACGTCATCGAAGAAATTGTGATCGTCGAGGCCCGCGTGCTGCTTGATCGCGCGCAATGAGGCCGCATCGCGCTTCAACTCGAACTCCACAATCTTGCTGCGGGAGAATTCGAGAAGCTCGTGCGGTGCCATCGGCTTGGTCGCGTAGTAGAAGAGTCCGGCGAGACCCCCAAGGAGCATCAATCCGCCCAGCACCCAGGCGGTGCGTCTGATCCTCGACCTGTTGACGTCCGACTCGGACACCATCGACTTGAGATCGCCAATGTTGTATCGCTGCGTATCGTGCTGATCGAGGTAGCCCGCGGTCAGGAGATCGACGTCGTTCTCGAGCTCGATAGGCTTATCGTCGTCGAGCTTGGCTGGGGCCGCTTTGTGGTTTGGATGCCACGAACGAAGGTCCCGATACCACCAGGCATCATCCTCAAAGTAGAGCCTGCCGTGCTGCCGACTGATGAAGTCCTGCGTCAGACGGATGTCGCAGTCGGGCGAGCGCCCGATGACATAGTCGCCGGGCGAGAGGTCTCGTTCGAAGACCACGATTCCCAAGTACCGAACAACAAACCGCACCGATTTCCCCGCGCTAGCCCTGTAGGACAGGTCTCACGATAGGTAGACGGAATCGGCCGTGTCAAATCACCGTCACGTGCCCCGAAGCGGCAAACGGAGACTCAACACTGATGCCGCCGTGGGCTCACTCAGTTCCGGAGTTGCGTAGAACGCCGGTGCCGCTGGGCCTCGAGTCGGGTACGGTAGCCCATGCGAATCTCAACGGGCGCGCGGATGCTCGCACCAGTCACCCTCATTCTCAGCGTTTTGCTCGGCTGCAGCAGTCCAAGCACCACGCTCCCGCCGATCGCCGAAGACGCGAGCGCGGCCCCACTTCCAGGCAAGTTCGTCTGGCACAACCTGATCACCCCCGACGCTGAAGCGGCACGGGCGTTCTACGGGGAGCTCTTCGGCTGGGAGTTCGAGCTGCAAGACGGTGGAAGATACTCGGTGATCTCGTACGGCGGCCGCAACGTCGGCGGGATTCTCGACGCCACAAAGACCGGAGAGGCCCCGAAGCGAGCGCACTGGCTGAGTGCGGTCTCGGTGAATGACCTCGACGCCTCGTTGAAGGCAGTGGCTGCGGCGGGCGGAAAGCAGCTCGAGGCACCGCTCGACGTGGCGGGGATCGGCCGTGTCGTCACGGTCGAGGACGCGGACGGCGCCGTTCTTCACCTTCTGGCGCCCGCCCACGGTGACCCGCCGGACGGCGAAGCAGCCGTTCACACATGGCTCTGGCACGAGCTGCTCGCAAACAATCCAAAGCGTGCCCTGTCGTTCTACGAAGAGGCGTTCGGGTACCAAGTGAGAACCGTCGTCCGCGACTCGGGGCGCGACTACAACGTTCTTTGGAACTCGGGCGCCCCTCGCGGCGCCGTGCTCCAGAACCCATTCGACGACGTGCGCTCGATCTGGATTCCGTACGTTCGAGTTGACGACCCAGAAGCCCTCGCAGACAGGGCACTTGCCCTTGGCGGAGAGATCTTAATCCGGCCTCGGCCTGATGTTCGCAGCGGCACACTCGCGGTGGTCCTCGACCCCTCGGGCGCACCCGTTGCCCTTCAAAAATGGTCGCCTCGGAGCGATGCAAAGGAGCAGAAATGAAGAAAGTAGTCGAGCGAGCCCT
>CAMYJN010000070.1 GCA_947258625.1 uncultured Polyangiaceae bacterium
CAAGACCGCGGAAGGCGTCGTGACGTTGGGCCGCAGGGTTGCGGGGCTATGGCTGGGGGTGACGCGCACCGCAATCGAAGCGGCGGCAAACACTCTCACGTCCACCTCCGAGGTCGTCAGTGCGATCGCGGAGTCCATGGGCGAGCTTTCGGACCGCCTCCAAGGCACCACGAAGAAGGTCTGATTCCGAGCCGACGGCACGCAGCGGTGTCCAAGGGTCGGCGGCGGCGGTGTTCCAACGCCGCTCCGCCGGCCCGTCTGCTACGGGGTTTTCGGCGAGCCTGGCGTGGATTTCCGGTCGATGGGCCCGTGCGAGAGATGACGCGCTTCGCGCAGGTGCCGAAAGGCGTTGATGCCCCAGCGGGTTAGGAAATAAAGGGGAGGCGCGACGATCAGCCCGCACACGAGCGCGCCCATCCAAAGCTCCCCGCCGGTGTTTGCCAAGACCCGGCCGACGTCTGCCCAGAACTCGCCTTCGAGCAAGCGATCGACGTTGCCGTTTTTGAGCGCGCGTCCGGTGTTGCCGAGCCAGGTCTTGATCGTTGCACGCGTGACTTCTTTTTCGGGATGCAAGACCGCGGCTCCGACAGACCAGGTCGTGTAGTAGAGAGGCACCGCGGTGAACGGGTTGCTGATGAACAAAATCGGAATTCCCGAAATCTTGTTGGCGCGAAGGAGCGCTGCAATCGGGATGTACAAGACGATCTGAAGGCCGAGGGTCGGCGTAAATGCGATCATCGTGCCGATGAAGACGCCCCAGGCGATTCGGTGCGGCGTGTCGTCGAGGTGAAGAATGTTGTGGAAGACGATCTGCTGGAGCCGTCGCGACAGGTCTCGGAGGTTCATCGTGGAACACCCCAACCACCGCCACCGGGCGTTTCGACCCGCAGGACGTCGCCGGGCGAGACGTCGACGCTAACGCGGTGAGCGAGCTGCTTGCCGTTGAGTAGATTCATGCCCGGAGTCCCTGGATCGCCGCCGCGCATACCATAGGGCGGGACCCTACGCCGCTCGGAGAGCACGGAAACGCGCATGGGCGACAGGAATTCGAGCTCGCGAACCAATCCATCGCCCCCCCGCTGGGCCCCTGCTCCGCCGGACCCGCGCCGCAGCTCGAAGCGGCGGACCCGAATCGGGAACCTGGTTTCGAGAACCTCCGGATCAGTGCACTTGGAGTTGGTCATGTGCGTATGCACCCCGGAGGCCCCCGGACGATCCTTGGTCGCGCCGGCCCCACCGCCGAGGGTTTCGTAGTATGCGAATCGATCGTCACCCAAGGTGATGTTGTTCATGGTCCCTTGGCTCGCGGCGGCCAGTCCGAGGGCGCCAAACAGGACGTCGACGATTCGCTGGGAGGTCTCCACGTTGCCCGCCGCGACCGCCCGTTCGGGCTCTGGGCTGAGCAACGAGCCTTCCGGGATCCGAACGCGGACGGGGCGCATGCAGCCGCTGTTGAGCGGAATGGGTTTGCCGATTAGAACCCGGAGCACGTAGAGGATCGCCGCCATAGTGACCGCGCGCGGCGCGTTTAGATTGTTGTCGAGCGCGGGGTCCGTGCCCTCGAAGTCGATTTCCATCGCGCCGCCGCGAACGGTGACGCGCACCGCGATGCGCGCCCCGTCGTCCAATCGATCTTCGAACTTGTGCTCGCCGTCGGCCAGGCCTTCGATTGCCCGAGTCGTCAACTCGGCCGCGTTGTCCTGGATGTGTTGCATGTACGCGCTCACCACGTCGATGCCGTAGCGCGCGAGAAGCGCGTCGAGCAGCTGCACACCCTTCTCATTGGCTGCGATCTGGGCCTGGATGTCTGCCAGGTTCTCGTCAGGATTGCGCGCCGGATGAGGGCCGGCACTCAGCGCGTCGCGCAGGAGCCGCTCTCCAAAGGCGCCGTGTTCGACGATTGCGAGGTTCCGCAAGACGACGCCCTCTTCTTCGAGCCGGGTCGAGGACGGCGGCATGGATCCGGGCGTGAGCCCGCCCACGTCGGCGTGATGTCCGCGCGACGCGACCACGAAGCGAAGTGCCCCTTTGGCGTCGTGCACCGGAGTGACGACCGTGATGTCGGGCAGGTGCGACCCACCGGCGGCAGGATCGTTAGTCGCGAACACCTGACCGGGCTTCGTGTCGGGATACGCGGCAAGGACGGCGCGAACCGATTCGCTCATGGCACCGAGGTGAACCGGGATGTGCGGTGCGTTGGCCACCAGGCCCCCTCGCGAATCGAAAACCGCGCAGGAGAAGTCGAGGCGGTCGCGGATGTTCGTGCTCATCGCCGTGCGCTGCAGAACGACACCCATCTGTTCGGCGATCGACTTGAACTGGTTGTGGAAGACCTCGAGCAGCACCGGGTCGACGCCAGTCTCGGCGAGCTCGCGCGCGTCCCCAACCTGGGTGTCACGCAGAATCAGGTAGTCGTGCTCGTTGCGCATCGCGATGAAGCCGACATCCACCACGACGGTTCCGGTGGCGTCCAGCACCAGCGCGGGGCCGGGGATCTCCGCTTTGATGGGAAGGCTCTCCCGGAGGTAGACCGGCGCTTCGACCAGGGCTCCGGCCGACCAGAGCTTGATGCGGCGGATCGGCTCGCCGGTGCCCGCCTCGACCTCGGGAAGCTCCGGCTTCGCGCTTCGCAACTCCACCGCAAGCCGTAGCGTGGCCGCTTCGACCGGGTGGCCGGGTCGCCTGTATCCAAACTCGCGCCGATGGAGCGCTTCGAACGTCGCGCGCATGCGCTCTGCGTCGGCCCAATCGACCGATAGCGTCGCCTCGGTTCCACGGTAGCGAAGCGCGACCTGGCGCCGAATGTTCCACTGCGCCTCCGGCCCGACATCGGTCTCGAGCGCCGCGCGGCCAGAGTTTTCGAGGAGCGAGAAGTCGTGCTCCCATCGTTTTGGTAGGGGGTCATCTAGGCTCGCGCGCCCCGCGTCGCGCTCACCGTGCCACTCGAAGTTGGCCACGCCCATTCCGAACGCGGACAGGACGCCGGCGTACGGGTGGAAGATCAAGCGTCGAATCCCAAGTCGTCGCGCAATTAGGCAGGCATACTGGCCGCCTGCGCCCCCGAAGACCACCATCGCGTGTGTGCGTACATCGTGGCCGCGGCCTACCGACACTTTTTGAATCGCCGCCGCCATGTTCTCCGTCGCGACCCTGAGGAACCCGTGTGCAACCTCGTCGGCGCTGCGTTCGACGCCGCTTGCTCGCAGCTCCGCAGCGACGCGCTCGAGCTTCTTCCGAGGCTTCTCTTCGTTCAACGCGAAAGGAAACCGGTCCCCGGCAAGCCTCCCGAGGCACAGCGACACGTCGGTCAGCGTGAGCTCCGCGGCACCGGGTTTTCCGTAGCAAATCGGTCCCGGGTCAGCGCTGGCGCTTTGCGGGCCGACCGTCATGCGTTTGGCTTCGAGCCTGCAGATCGAGCCGCCGCCCGCGGCCACCGTGTGGAGCTCGATCATCGGCGCGCGGATTCGGATGCCTCCGATCTGGCTTTCGAAGACCCGTGACACCTGGCCCGCGTAGCGCGACACGTCGGTCGAAGTGCCGCCCATGTCGAAGCCGATGGCTTCGGCCACGCCAAGCTCGTCGGCAACTGCGCCGGTCGCCACCACCCCGGCGGCCGGGCCAGACAGAACGGCGTTGCGTCCGATGAACGCGGACGCGTCGACCAGGCCACCGTTGCTCTGCATCATGCGCAGCCGCCCTTGCCCGAGCTCTTCTTCGAGCTTCTGCATGTACTGCGTCAGCAGCGGGCTCAGGTACGCGTTCGCGGTGGTGGTGTCGGTGCGGCCGAGAAGGCCGAGCTCGTTCGAGACCTCGTGGGAGAGCGAGATATGCGCGAAACCGAGCTCCGCTGCGATCGCTGCGACTTGCCCCTCGAGCGCCCCGTCGCGGTACGCGTGTATCAGCGAGACCGCCACCGATTTGGCGCCGTGCTGACGGGCCTCTTCGAGCGCCTGGCGGAGCGCAGTCGGGTCGAGCGGGCGCAGCACGGAGCCATCGGCCGTCATCCGGGCGCCGACTTCGATGACCTCCTCGGCAAGCGGCTTGGGCTTCTCGATCTCGAGCGCGAAGAGGTCTGGCCGCGTCTGATCCCCGATCCAACTCAGGTCGCCGAATCCTTCGTCGGCGACGAGCACGGTCCGGCAGCCACCGCGCTCGAGGAGCGCATTGGTGGCCAGGGTCGTCCCCATGCGGACCTCGGCAGGGGGAATCGGATCGCCGGCTCGGAGGCCCAGCAGCTCACGGATGCCCAGAAGCGGCGCCTCGTCCGAGGAGAGCACCTTGGTCACCCGAATGGCGCCGGTCAGTCGATCTCGATGGAGGCAGTCCGTGAAGGTGCCCCCACGGTCGATCCAGAACTGGTGCCGCGGGTTCGGCCGTGCCATCGAGCCGTGCATCGAAGCACGCTGCCCCGTGGGGTCAAGAGCGGCGCTGCGATCTGAGGATCAAGGCCAGAAACTAAGCCCAAAGAGCTATGCTAGGTCGATAAATGGTGCGCGCCGGCTCGAAGTCGAGAATTTTTCTGGTTTTCAAACGAGTTTCCTGGACTTATACAGGCCAGCAAGTCAAGGAAACCAAGGACGATGGACACGGAAGAATTTACTGTCTCGTCCGTGATACCTGCGAGTCCAAATCGTATTTATTCCGCGTGGATGGATGAGCGCCATCATTCCGCTTTTACGGGCGCGCGGGCTACGGTGGACCCCTGGGTAGGCGGTCGAGTGGTTGCAGACGATGGTTTCATCGACGCTACCCATGTCTATTTGGTGACCGGTAGCCGTATCGCCATGACCTGGCGCACCCGGGATTTCCCGAAGGGGGCCAACGACTCGCAGGTCGACATCTCGTTTTCTCCCGTCGCGGGAGGCACCAAGGTCGAGGTGACCCACAGCAAGATCCCCGCAGGGCTCGGAAAGGCCTGCCAGAAGGTCTGGAAATCGCTTTATCTGGCCCCAATGGCGAAGTACTTCGGCGAGCCGGACGCGATGCGCGCCGCCTACAAAGCCGCGAAGAAGGCCGGGCACCTCCCCCTCTCCGGAATCAAGGCGAGCCGGCCGGGGCCGAGGCGGCCTTTTGTTCCCTCACCTCAGCTTCCGGCCGAAGAGCCGGGCGAAGAGGAGGATGAGGACGAGGAGCGGCCGAAGAAGACCCGCAAACGGGTCGAGACCAAGCCGATCGACCTCCGGGAGCTTGCGCAGGCCCAGGCTCAGGCCCGAAAGCTGGCCGCCCGTAAGAAAGCGGAGGCCAGGAAGAAGGCCGAAGCGGCGCGCAAACAGGCGGAAGCCGCGCAAAGGAAGCTGGAAGCCAAAAAGAAGGCCGAGGCGCTGAAGCTCAAGCAGGCGGAGGCCAGGCGAATCGCGGCCGAGAAGAAGAAGGCGGCGGCAGAAAAGAAAGCCGAGCTCGCCCGCAAGAAGGCGGAAGCCAAGGCAAAGGCCGACACGATCAAGCGTAAGAAGGCGGAGGCGAAGAAGAAGGCCGACGCGAAGAAGAAGGCGGCGGCGCAGAAGAAGGCGGCGGCCAAGAAGAAGAAGATGGCGGCCAAGAAGAAGATGGCGGCCAAGAAGAAGATGGCGGCCAAGAAGAAGGCGGTGGCCAAGAAGAAGCGTCCCGCGTCCAAGAGGCGGGGTGCGACCAAGAAGCGTGCCGCCACCAAGAGGCGGGGTGCGACCAAGAAGCGTGCCGCCACCAGGAAGCGGGGAAGCACGAAGAGAAAGGCTGCCCCGAAGAAGCGGAGAAGCACGAGGAAGAAGGCCACCCCAAAGAAGCGGAGCAAGGTGACCAAGAGGCGCGCAGCTCCGAAGAAGCGGAAAAGCACCAAGAAAAAAGCCGCCCCGAAGAAGCGAAGCAAGGTGACCAAGCGGCGTGCTGCTCCGAAAAAGCGTGCCGCCCTGAAGAAGCGGGGAGGCACGAAGAAGAAGGCGCCCTCGAAGAAGCGCGCCAAGGCACCGGCGAAAAAGGCCAAGCGTCGTACGTCACGGCGCTAGCCTGCTAGTCGAGCGGAGACTCGGCCTGGCGCCGTAGTCCGTCAATCAGGGAGTCGAGCGCGCGATGCTCTTGGGCGTGCTCGATGATGCTCAGCTCTTCGAGCTCGCTGTCGAGGGGGCTTACCGCAAGCCAGACCTGCATGGCTTCGAGGGCGGTTACCATACCGACGCTCCGTCCGGGCAAGGCCAGCGCGGCGGTCGAGACCTTGGCCTCCCGAAGGGCTTCGGCGATGAGTGCGCAGGCCTTCCGAGCAACGCTCTCGTCGAACGACGCGCTCTCACCGAGACCGATCAGCAGCAGGCGTTCGGATTTGAGCTTGCCCGGATTCGCGAGCAAGGCCTTTTCCCCGAACGTTCCCTGCAGGTAGCCGGCCATGAGCTTTCTGGAGAGCGCGCCACAGAGGCGCCAATCGATGAGGCCGGCGGCGCCCTGCAGGGGACGCTCGTCGGAGAAGAAGGGCAGTACGATGACTTCGGTTTGGAGCTCGTCCAGGCTTGATGGCGCCGCGGAGATGAAATCGTAGTCGATCACGATTTGCCCAGCTCGGTCGCGATCCGATCGAGAACGCCATTGACGAAGGCGCCGCTTCCCTCCGAGCCAAAGCGCTTGGCGAGCTCGACCGCCTCGTTGAGCGTCACGCGTTTTGGGATGTCGCTCATCTCGCGAAGCTCCACGATTGCGACGCGGAGGACGTTTCGGTCAACAATCGGCATGCGCTCGATGCGCCAGTGGTGGCTCGACGAACGGATAATCTCATCGACCTCGTCTTTCTGATCTGCATATGCCCGGACCAACTGGTTTGCGAAATCGACGTCTTCGGTCGGCGCGTCCTCGTTCGAGAGGTGCCCCCAGTATGATCGGATCGCCTGCGTCCCGCTCACGTTCGACACATCCATGAAGTACAGGATGCGAAGCGCCGCTTCACGGCCTTTTCTTCGTGATCCCATCGTCCGCAAGCTTTCGATCCAAAATGACCATCTCGATCGCGGTGAGCGCTGCGTCGCGGCCCTTGTTGCCGTGCGCGCCGCCTGCGCGTTCGAACGCTTGCGCCTCGTCGTCGGTCGTGAGCAGGCCGAAGATTACGGGGACCGCCGCGTCGAGTGCGACCCGGCCGAGGCCAAGCGCCGTGCCCTGCGAGACGAAGTCGAAGTGCGGCGTGCCTCCCCGAATCACCGCGCCGAGCGCGATGACGGCATCGAAGCGCTGGCTTTGCGCAATTTGCTGAGCTGCGTACGGGAGCTCCCAGGCGCCTGGCACCTCGACGACATAGACCGATTCGTCGGTCACGCCGCGCTCGGAGAGACAGTCCTTGGCGCCCTCGAGCAGCTTGCTCACGACCGCACGGTTGAAGCGAGACCAGACGATGGCAAAGCGCGCATCTGCTGGCGCGGCGACCTCTCGCAGTGGCAAGTTGCGGTCCTCGCTCATTTGGAAGCTGCTGCCTTTTTCGAAGCTGCGGGCGTGAGCTGACCGCCCGGTGCGACCAGAAGCTGTTCGCCCACATTGAGCCCGTAGGCGTCGAGGCTCGGAATCCGCCGCGGCCGGTTGGTGAGTAGACGCAGCTGCTCGAGCCCGAGGTCCGAGAGCACCTGTGCGCCGAAGCCGTACTCGCGAAGCACGACGCCGGGCTCCTCGGGGGATCGGGGGAGTGGTTCGTTGAGGTAGAAGGCCAAATCGGTTTCGGGATCCGGATGCCCCGGCAAGAACAGAATCACCCCGTTGCCCTCGCGCTCAATCGCGGCGACGCAGTCGGCGATGTGAACGCGGTCACCCATGCGGACCTGGAATGCGTCGCCAAGCACGCTTCCGCGGTGCACGCGCGCCAGCGTCGGGGCCGTGGTCAGCTCGCCGAAGCTCAGGGCCATGAACTGCTCTTGGTCGCCGACCTGAACGCGATACACCGAAGCGATCCAAGTGCGTCCCGACGGCATTTCTACGGGCGTCTGCCGAATCCGCTGAACCAGCCGTTCGCGGGCCAGGCGGTATTGGATGAGGTCTGCGATCGTGAGCAGGCGCAGTTCGTGCTCTTCGGCAAATGCGACGAGATCCGGGTAGCGAGCCATCGATCCATCGTCTTTCATGATCTCGCAGATGACGCTGGCCGGTTTCAACCCAGCGAGTCGGGAGAGATCGACTGAGCCCTCGGTATGCCCCGTGCGTTGCAGCACGCCGCCCGGGACCGCCTTGAGCGGAAACACATGGCCCGGGCTCACCAGGTCCGCGGGCCCCGCGTCGTCTGCGACCGCGGTCAAAATCGTGTGCGCGCGATCGCCCGCGCTGATGCCCGTCGTGACTCCTTTGCGAGCCTCGATTGAAACCGTAAATGCGGTCGAACGCGAGGAGCGGTTGTCGTCGACCATCATCGGTAGGTCGAGCTGACGGATTCGATCCTCGGTCAGGCTGAGACAAATCAACCCTCGAGCGTGTCGTGCCATGAAATTGATCGTATCCGGGGTCGCCATCTCGGCAGCCATGCACACGTCGCCTTCGTTTTCGCGGTCCTCGTCGTCGACAAGGATGACCATTTTGCCCTTCCGGATGTCATCCAATGCCGCCACGACCCGCTCGATCGCGCT
>CAMYJN010000071.1 GCA_947258625.1 uncultured Polyangiaceae bacterium
GCTCGCCGGTTCTCGACGACGAGCGCCCAGAGCTCGTCGAGGCCGGTCTTCTCGAGCGCGCTGCAGGTCACGACAGGGGGTACGTTCTCCCCTCGCATCAGGCGCAAAGCGCTTAGGTACGAAGCCTGGGCCCGAATCGCCCGGGACCGATTGTCGCCGTCGGCCTTGTTGATCGCCAGCATGTCCGCGACCTCGAGAATGCCGCGCTTGATCCCCTGGAGCTCGTCGCCCGCCCCAGCGATTAGTAGAACGAGAAAGAAGTCCACCATCCCAGCGACGATGGTCTCGGACTGACCCACGCCCACCGTCTCGACGAGGACTACGTCAAAGCCGGCGGCCTCGCATAGAAGGATTGTTTCACGGGTCTTCCGGGTGACCCCGCCGAGGGTTCCGCTCGTCGGCGAAGGACGAATGAAGGCATTGGGGTCGTTGCTGAGCGTGGACATCCGAGTCTTGTCGCCGAGGATGCTTCCTCCGCTGACGCTGCTGGTCGGGTCGACTGCGAGGACCGCCACGCGATGGCCCTGCGCGGTGAGCGCTGTCCCCAATGCGTCGATGAAGGTGCTCTTCCCGGCCCCCGGTACGCCGCTGATCCCAACTCGATAGGCTCCGCCCGTCTCTGGCAAGAGCGTTTCGAGGACTCGTTGCGCGAGTTCGGCATGCGCCGGCTGCTCACTCTCGATCAAAGTGATGGCTCGGGCCAGAACCGCGCGGTCTCCGCTGCGAACGCCATCGGCATAGGCCTGCACGTCGAGACGGTTCACGACCGCCCGAGTTGCGCGTCGAGCTGCTCCAGAAGCTCGACTGCAGCGTCGCCGATGACCGTCCCTGGTCCGAAGATCGCGGCCGCTCCCGCCTCGCGAAGCGCCTCGTAGTCTTCCGGGGGAATCACGCCTCCGACGACCACCAAGATGTCGTCACGACCCTGGTCCCGGAGCGCTTGCTTGAGTTGCGGAACCAGCGTGAGGTGACCCGCCGCGAGCGAGCTCGCACCGACGATGTGAACGTCGTTTTCGATCGCCTGCTTCGCGCTCTCTTCGGGCGTCTGAAACAGCGGCCCGATGTCCACGTCGAACCCGAGGTCCGCAAACGCCGTCGCGATCACCTTCTGGCCTCGGTCGTGCCCGTCCTGGCCCATCTTTGCGACCAGGATGCGCGGCCGGCGGCCGTGCTTGCTCAGGAACTCATCACTTCGCGCCCGCACACGGTCTACCGCGTCCGAATCTTTGCCGACTTCACTTCGATACACGCCTTCGATACTCCGAATCGTCGCTTGGTAGCGCCCCCAGACACGCTCGAGCGCGTCGCTGATCTCGCCCACGGTCGCCCGTTGCCTGGCGGCGTCGATCGCCAGCTCGAGCAGGTTGCCCTCACCAGTTTCGGCGCACTTGGTCAAAGCCTCAAGTTTCGGTGTGAGGGCCGCCTCGTCGCGCTCTGCTCGCAGCTCGCGAAGCCGTGCAACCTGGGCCTCCCGAACTGCGGTATTATCGACTTTGAGAACGTCGAGGTGGGGCTCTTTTTCGAGCCGATACTTGTTGATTCCGACGATGGTTTGCTGCCCGGAATCGATGCGTGCTTGCGTCCGCGCGGCCGCCTCTTCGATGCGAAGCTTCGGCAGACCCGCTTCGATGGCCTTGGTCATTCCCCCGAGCTCCTCGACCTCTTTGATGTGCTCCCAGGCTCGGAGGGCAAGCTCGTGGGTGAGACGCTCGACGTAGTAGCTTCCGCCCCACGGGTCGATCACCTTGGTGGTGCCGCTTTCGAGCTGCAGGTAGAGCTGCGTGTTGCGGGCAATGCGCGCACTGAAGTCGGTGGGCAGCGCGATCGCTTCGTCGAGCGAGTTCGTGTGAAGGCTTTGAGTGTGCCCTTGAGTGGCAGCCATCGCCTCGATGCACGTTCGAACGACGTTGTTGTAGACGTCCTGCGCCGTGAGGCTCCAACCGGAGGTCTGGCAGTGCGTGCGAAGCGCAAGACTTTTGGGGTTCTTCGGATGGAACTGCTCGATGAGCTTCGCCCAAAGAAGCCGCCCTGCCCGGAGCTTGGCGATCTCCATGAAGAAGTTGGTGCCAACTGCCCAGAAAAAGCTGATTCGGGGAGCGAACTCGTCGACGCCGAGGCCTGCTGCCATCCCGGTGCGCACGTACTCGAGGCCGTCGGCCAAGGTATAGCCGAGCTCGAGGTCCTGTGTCGCACCGGCTTCCTGCATGTGGTAGCCGCTGACGCTGATGCTGTTGAAGCGAGGCATGTTTGCCGCGGTGTACTTGAAGATGTCCGCAACGATCCGCATCGAAGGCGACGGCGGATAGATGTACGTGTTGCGGACCATGAACTCCTTGAGGATGTCGTTTTGGATGGTCCCGGTGAGCTGGCTCGCGTCGACGCCCTGCTCTTCGGCCGCCACGACGTAGAGCGCGAGGATGGGGAGCACCGCTCCGTTCATCGTCATCGAAACGCTCATCTTGTCGAGCGGGATGCCGTCGAACAGGATACGCATGTCCTTGATCGAGTCGATTGCGACGCCGGCCATGCCGACGTCGCCTACGACCCGGGGATGGTCGGAGTCGTATCCACGGTGGGTTGCCAAATCGAAGGCGATCGACAGCCCCTTTTGGCCGGCCGCGAGATTTCGGCGGTAGAAGGCGTTGCTCTGCTCGGCAGTCGAGAAGCCCGAGTACTGCCGGATGGTCCAAGGCCGGCGCACATACATCGTCGAATATGGGCCACGCAAAAAGGGCGGGATGCCGGGCATCGTTTGAAGATGTGTCACCGGATCGAGATCCTCGAGGGCGTACACAGGATTGACTTCGATTCCTTCGGGCGTATTCCAACGCTGGTCGGCTCGCCCACCGGCAAGAACCCTCCAATCGGCGAGTGGCGAAGTGCTACCCCCCGCATCGGCGTCGAAATCGATTTGGCTGAAGTCGGGCAGGCGGCTCATGCTGGCACCCCCATGGCATCGAGGACCCGGGTCATCACGCTGAGCACGTCTGCGCCGACGAAGATGAACTCGCTCGCTCCAAGCTCTCGAATCGCGCTCTCGCGCTTGCCAGGGCGGCCTGCGACCACCACCAGATCGCATCCGGCCTTCTTCAAGGCCTCGACCGCAGGCTCGAGCATCGTTTCGTAGTCCGCATCGCTTCCGCAGATGACGGCAAGCCCGGTGGCAGAGCTCTTCCAAGCAGCGGCCAGGGCATCCGCCGCCTCGAAGCCGTCGTTGGTGACGGCGTCGATGCCGACCGCTGCAAGAAGGTTTTGCGCCCAGGTCGCCCGCGCCGTGTGCGAGGAGATCGGGCCGAGATTGGCGAGGAACGCCATCGGTCGAGGCTGCTGCCGATCGCTTCGCTCCCGCTGCCGCTCCCAAATCTCGGATTCTCTCCACTGCAGAATCGGCTCCACGTGGAAATCAGGCTGGCCGTGCTGCAAGACGGTTGCGACGCTGTACATGTCAGCTCCGTTGCTGGTGGCCTCGACGCAGGTTTCTGTCAGCGCTCCTGGCGCGCGCCCTTCGTCCCTCACGCTGCGGGCGACCGCCAAGAGACGATCGCGATTCGCACCCAAATCGAGCGACTCGAGGGACGCTTTGAGCAGAGCCTGCAGCTCTTTGTCCGACACGGACGAGCGCTCGATCGCATCCTCCCGTAGGTTCGGGAACTCGCTCACGCCAACCAGGGCGGCCTTGCGCTTAGAAAGAACTTTCTCTCGTTCGTCGGCGACGCCGTGGATCGCATCGACCATCTTTCCCGAGCCGAGCGCTTGTACCACGCCGCCTCCTGCCTCGATCGAACGCAGCTCCTGCCAGGCGCCCCGAGCCAAATCGCTGGTGAGTCGCTCGACGAACCAACTGCCGCCCGCCGGATCGGCCACCTTGCCGAGGTGAGATTCCTCCCGGAGCACGACTTGCGTATTGCGCGCGACCCGGCGTGCAAGCTCATCGGGGGAACCGATGACGCAGTCGAAGGGCAGCGTGGCGATGCTCTGAGCGCCGCCCAGCACCGCGGCGGTGCACTCGGCGGTCACCCGCAGCATGTTCACCCAGGGGTCGACACGGGACTTGGTGAAACGCGAAGTCCGACAATGCATTTGCATGGCTGCAGAGGCGGCCTCGCCGCCCGCGCTGAGCACTACCTTGGCCCAGAGCCACCGAGCTGCGCGAAGCTTCGCCACCTGCGTGAAGAAATCGCTCGACACCGCGTAGCTAAATCCGATTTGCCGAGCCGCCGCGTCGACGCTCATGCCCGCATCGGTGAGCTGGCGAAGGTACTCGATTCCGGTTGCGATGGTGTACGCGAGCTCTTGGACGATGCTTGCGCCGCCGCCGTCGTAGGGGTCGCTCGAGACGTTCGCAGCGCGGAGGCCGGGTGCGTTTTGGGAACACCACGCGCCCAGATCTCGGAGCTCGGTGGATCGCGCGCCAAGCCCACCTTGGATGCATCCTTCCGCGGCGAGCAAGCCGATCGGATCGAAGCCGAGGCCGCCTGCTAGCTCGCCGTACCCCACGCCGCGGCGCTTCGCGACGGCGAGCAACCCCGAGGCAACGGCCAGGGCGTCCGAACCGCCATCGACACAAACCGACGTCCGCCGAAGGTCGACGGCCCCCAACAGCTCATCGAGCTCGTCAATCGTCAGTACGCGGCATCCGCGGCGCGGCCCCAAGCGCAACCAAATTGCCTCCACCCCACGTTCGATGTCTTGCCCGATCATCTCCCTGCAGACGCCCGGACGGGGTTCGTCGTATTCCTGCCGAATCTGCCAACCGCCTAGAGGCGACGCCCCGCGGACATAGGGAAAAATTCCCGGCAAACCAGGATCGCGGAGCTCTTCGACGTCCTCCGCCGCATAGAGCGGCTCCAGCGCCGGCCCCCCAGGCGTCGCCGAGCGGAGCCCCGCATACGACGCGCCCTTGAGGTCCGCCTCCACCTTCGCGATCCACTCCGACTTGCTCACGGGTGGAAAGACGTTCATTCGTTCGTCGGAGTTGGGCACCGCAACGCTAGATAGACTAGAGCGATTGCAGCCGCAATGCGCCCCTGCAGCTACTCTGAACCCTAGCCGTCGGCCTCGCTCGCGCTCTCCCAGAACTCTTCGACGGGCCCCACGCGATCCTGGAGGTCCACATAGGCATCGCCCACGTTGACGAGGACGTAGCCGACGCCTTTGGCGCGCCCGAGGCGCGTCTGGATGCGCGCCAGCTCGATCGCGCTGATGCCTGAGGACACCACCACCATCACTCGGTGCGCGAGCCGCGCCGCACGGCGCAAAACTGGGCCGCTCAGCGGGCCGTTCCAGGCAAGCGCGACACCCCTCACGGACCCGGGACCCGCCGACTCGGAAAGGTCCGGCGGGCCCGACGGCCGGAGGCGGCGAAGGTCTTCTTCGTCGTCCCCAAGGAGCCTGACCGCGGCGCTCATGACGGCCTTGGAAGCGCCCGAATGAGGCGATTCGGTTTGCGCGTGAACCCCGCCCCCAGCGCGTGACCGGCTTTGACCGGTCGCCACCGGCACGGGCCGAGTGAGCAAGAAGGCCTCCTCTTCGGCGCCCGGGGCACCGGCCGCAGACTCGAGCGTGGGCACGTCGATGTTCGAAACCGGCACCATCATCCGGACGGTCGCTCGCGCGCCTCGTTTGCGCCGAAACGGCTCGGGCTCACGAGACGGCCTGGGCGGCTCGCTCGAGCCTATCTCAGACACCGTCGCGACGCTGGGGGGCGAGGAGGAAATCCGGGGAGCACCGGACGAGTCCACCGCAGGCAATCCGATCATCGTCTTTTTGCGCGGCGGCCTCGAGGAGTATGCCGTCTTCACGTCGGGCTTCGGAGGGGGCGTGACGACCGGCGGTGCCGACGGCGATCTCTCGACCGGCGGAACGAACCCTTGCATCGTCGGGCGCGCCGATGGCCTCGGCGCCGGGGGCACCGACACGCTTGCCTGCGACGAGAGTCGACGCGGACGAGACGGTGGCGTCGAAGATTGCGCCGATGGCGGCGGCGTGACCACCGGCGCCTCGGTCGAGGCTGTGCCTGCCCTGTCCCCGACGTCGAGAATCGCCGCGGCCAGCCAGGGCGCATCCGCAAGGCGCATCGCAAACGAACACGCGATCTCGCGCTCGACCTCGCTGGCGGGCACGACGAGGGTGCGCCCCGCTCCGTACATGCCGTAGTCCTCGAGCTCGTCGACGAAGGCCTCCAGGGCGCCCGGGTCACGCGGCCACACGCTGGTGCCCAGCACAGGGCCGTTGCCCCACCATGCAACCTCACGCGGGGCTTCGACCGTGAGGGTTCTCAGCCTACGCACGATGACCACGAGTGCGAAGATCAGCACCGTCACCAACGGCAGCATCACGAGTATCAACACGTACGGCCCAGATGGGTGCGACTCCTCGGGCAGCATCGGCGCCGACAGAACGCGAAAACCCGTGAGCGGGCCGAGCGATGCATCCCGAAGCTCGGCTGCTCGCGCGGTGAGTTGCGTGAAGCGCTCGTCGGCTGCCTCGACCGCGCCCACGAGCTGGCGAGCCTCCCCTTCGTCGGGCGAGAGCGATTCCATTTCCGCTCTGATCGTCTTTAACAGGACCAGCAGCGCGGATTCTCGCTCCTTGGCCCCCGCCAGCGCCGCGCGCGCGGTTGCGAGCTGCTGGTCGACCGCGGACCGCGCCGGATTGACGGCCATGGTCTGCTCGCCGAGCTCCGCCCTCTGACCCTTCCTTTGTGCTTGTAGGCTTGCGACCCGTTCTTTGAGCGCCTGCACCCTGGGATGTTGCTCGCTCAACGAAGCGCGGGCGGACGCGAGCTCGGACCGCGCCTCCGCAAGGGGCGAGTCGACGGGGGAGCCTTTCTTCGCGCTCGCGACCATTTGACGCGGCAGCTCCTTTTGCGCCTTCTCGAGCTCCCCAATGCGGGCCTGCTGAGCGACCACCTCCACCGCCGCGGCCTCCGCTTGGGTGCGAAGAGCATCTGCACGGACCAAGAGCTGTTCTTTCTCTTGAATCACGTCGGGCTTGCCGCTCTTCTCTCGAAACAGCTCGTAGGCCGCGGCGGCTTCATCGCGCTCTTCTATCGCGTGCTTTAGCCCCAGCTCGTTCTCCGCGGTGAGGCGTTCGAGCCTCGCATGGTTGAAGCTGGCTTGCCGCGCAAGAAACACATCGAGCACGGCTTGGGTCAGCGCTTGCGCCCGCTCAGCAGTCCTCTCCTCTCCCACGATCCGCATCGCTGCCTCAGATTCGAGCGTCACCTCGATCTGGCTTTCGAGATCGTCGAGCGACACGTCCCAGCTCAGTCGATCGCGCACCTCTCGAAGACGGCTCGGCGCGACCGCAGTATCGACAAAAGCGTCCGGCGTGGGCCGCGCACCCTCGCGTTCCAGCTCCGGTGTCCCTTCGTACAAAAGCTGTGCAGAAGACTCGAAGGTTTGCGGCACGAAGAAGGATCCAAGCAGCGCGAATACGGACGCGATTAGAAACGCCTTGAGCAAGCGCTTTCGGTGGTCTCGAACGATCCACAGCAAGCGCCGAGGCTCGACCGGCAAACCGGGACGGCGTGGCTTTTCAGCTGACGCCTCCTCTTCGCCAAAGTCGTACGTTGCGTCGTCCAAGTTGTGGCCTCTGCTTAGGTGAGCATGGCTGTCGAGGCGACCTTTGGGCAAGTCGACAAGCCATGTGAGGCTGCTAACGTCGCCGCCGACGATGCGCCCCTGGGTGGAAAAACTATTGGCCACCTGGGGCATCGCCTGGGTGTCGCTACTGCTCGGAAGGGCGATTTGGCGACTCGCGCCGCTCGCGCTCGAACCCTGGACTCAGGACCTGATGACCAACGGTCAGAAGGGCATCTACATCGCCTGGCTCGCAGCGAATGCCTACTTGGAAGGCTACCGCGGCTTCCAACTGCGGTTCTCGCCGCGAGTCGTGGCCCGCGCAATCTACCTCGGGCAAAACCCCCGGCCGCTCTGGGTCGTTCTCGCGCTTCCGTTTTGCATGAGCCTCTTTCACTCGACCCGGCGCCAGATGACGGTGAGCTGGGTGTTCGTCGTCGCGATCGTTCTGCTGATCTGGTGGGTCCGTTCGCTGCCGCAGCCCTGGCGCGGGATCGTCGACGGGGGCGTCGTGCTCGGCCTCATCTGGGGACTCGCCTACATTTGGTGGCTCTTTCTGCGCTATCTCATGGGCGCGAAAATCCCCCCTCCGGGCGATATTCCGGTCGAAAAAGCCCCACAGGAGCAGCCTGCGCTCGGTTGAATCGTCATTTTTTTCGTAAAAAGGCGAACCAAGGCTACAGAAACCCTGTAAAACACAGGCTGAACGGGCTCTCAGCCTTGGCATGAGGGTAGTCCAACCTGCACACTGGCACTTGAGGGGATTCGGGCCACACTTGGCGTCGCGAAAATGGGGAACCAGGATTCACTGAGGGGAACGCATTCCAGGCTAGTGCCATGGATCTGTGCGCTCACCGCCACATCTCTGGTGTGGCTGTCGGGTTCGTTCGGTACGTCTGCATCCGCTGAGCTCCCGATGACCGGCAACCCG
>CAMYJN010000072.1 GCA_947258625.1 uncultured Polyangiaceae bacterium
GGCTCGATTTTCTTCATCGAGGTCGGAATCGACTGAGGCAATGAGGGCAGCTTCCATGGTGACTCGGAGTAACTTGACAAGTCTGCTGCGCTTTTGCAATGCGTCCAGTCCAGCTTCAGCAGCCTAGGCTCTAAAAGCTGAAAAATACAGGATTTTCCGTCGGCAGAGTTACGAGAAATTGTTGACTTAATCAGTCAAATATCATCGCAAAGTGACGAATTCCTCGGCCGCGGTCGGGTGTATCCCGATGGTGGCGTCGAACTGGGCCTTGGTTGCGCCCGCCTTGATGGCCACCGCGAGGCCCTGGATGATCTCTGCCGCTCCGTGGCCGGCCATGTGGCAGCCAACCACTCGATCGTTCGCAGCGTCCACCACGAGCTTGACGATCGTGTGCTCTTTTCGTTCGCTCAGCGCGAGCTTCAAGGGAGTGAAGACCGACTTGTAGACACGCACGTCCTGACAGCGGTGCCAGGCTTCTTTTTCGGTCAGGCCGACCGTCGCGAGCTCCGGTTGACAGAACACCGCCGTCGGAATGCTGGCGTAGTCGATGCGGTGCTCACCGTGGCCGTAGAAATGGTGGGCGAAGTGCATCCCTTCGGCGACGGCGACCGGGGTGAGTTGAATGTGATCGATGACATCGCCGACGGCGTGAATCGAAGGGACCGAGCTGCCGTAGTTGTCGTCGACGACGACGCCTCCGCGCTGACCAAGCTCCACGCCGAGCCCTTGCAGCCCGAGGCCCTCCACATTCGGCTCGCGTCCGATTGCGAAGATCGGAAAGTCGGTTTCGAGGAGCTCCCCACTGTCGAGTAAGGCCTCGAATGCCGAGCGCGTCTTGCGAATCTCCGTGACCTGTGTTTCGAGAACGATTCGCATCCCCTTGACCTCGAGCTCGTCGTGAAGGTGGCATCGCAGGTCATGATCGAATCCTCGCAAGATCTCTTCACCCCGGTGGACAAGGGTCACATCGACCCCGAGCGCACAGAGCATCGAGCCGAGCTCCAGTGCGATGTAGCCCGCTCCCACGATCATCATTCGCCGCGGGAGCTCTTCTAACGAGAACACCGCGTTTGACGTCAGGGCATGTTCGCGTCCGGGAATGTCAGGCACGATGGCCCGACCGCCCGTGGCGATCAGGATCCTCTCAGCAGAGCGCCGCAGGTCCCCGATTTCAATCGTATGAGCATCGAGCAGCCTCACCCGTCCTCGGGCGATCTCGACTCCCGCGCGCTCGAGCAGACTTTCGTAGATTCCGTTGAGGCGAGCGATCTCCCGATCCTTGTTCTCTTTGAGCGTGGTCCATTCGAACGACGGCTGCGTAGACCATCCGTAGCCCTTCGCGTCGTTCAGGTCGTACGCGAAATGGGAGCCGTACACGAAGAGCTTCTTGGGAATGCAGCCGACGTTGACGCACGTGCCACCCATGCGATCGATTTCTCCGATCGCCACCGTTGCGCCGAGCTCACTCGCCACGCGAGCGGCCCTCACGCCACCCGACCCCGCGCCAACGACGAAGAGGTCGTAGTCGTAATCCACCATGGTCACTCACCTAGGACGGTAGCTACCAGCCTGCAAACTCGCGAAGAGCCGCCGGCACCGAAAGCTCTGTGCATCCGCCCTTGAGGAGAGTCATCGCGCCTTCTTGGGTGACACCTACGTAGAACTCCCGCGAATCATCGGGTACCAGGGAAATGAGCCTCTCCGCAACCCCGGCCTTGTCGAGAAGCACATTGAGCGCTCGCACTAGAGCGCGGACTGCGACGGTGCCCTGCTCGGCTTCCTCGTCATCGTCGTCGGCCACCGCGCTGAAGTGCTCCCCGGCCCGAAGTACCAAAGGCCCGTCGTCGGTGCCGATTCGCTGGAGCTCGACCGGAGCGACCTCGGGATTGAGGCTCGCCAAGGAAGCCACGAGCTGATGCGCGTTCACCGAGAAGTAGTCGTTGTGCATGAAGAACCGATCGCTCGATCGGCGGCGCAAAGCGATGGACGTGTCGTCGTTGCCTCGGTAGTAGAGCTCCAGGATGTCCATGCGGCGGGAATCGATTCCCGAATCTTCCAGGTTCGAGGCGATGCCCTCCAGCTGGTCCGCGTCGAGCTCACCGGCGAGGCCTGCAGCTCTGAGAAGGCGCACGAAATCCTCGTCGCGCTTCGAGTGGGTAGCGCTCGGTGCCTGAGGATGCGGTTCCCCGGCCGGCGGACGGACCGACTCTTTTAGCGACGCTGTCATGACCCCCTTCGCAATTCAGTGTTCAACAAATGACGAAAAAGGTCGAACCTGCGGCAAAATTTCGTATCTAGACGGAGTGAAACCACGGTATTTCCTGGCATTGGCGACCCTAGGCCGGCCGCTAGCGAATCGTGCGGTGCCCGTGGATCCCCACGATTCTCGTCGTGTCCACCCGCAGTGAAAGCAGGAGGGTGAACAAGCGGCGCGAGGTTTCCAGATCAAATCCGAAATCTCGGAGCTCCCGCTTGAGCACTCGACCTGCACGGTCGTGCGTCACCTTCTTCGCCATATCGAGGGCCTCCATTTGGTTGAGGCTGTCCGCGTCGGCGATTTGGCGAACGATATCGATGTATTCGGTAATGTGTTCGGACAGCAGCTGGTGCGGAATCACGCTCGTCCCCAGCACTTGCTCCTGATCGGTTTGAAAAGCAATCACGAAACCCTGCTCCGTGACGCTCACCTCGAGACTTGCGGCTTCTTCGATGTTGCTCTTGGCCCTCGAAAGAAGCTCCCGGACAATCGCGTCCCACTCGACCCGCTGCGCTTCCGAGCCGCGCTGCAAGGTGCGCTCGTCGATGTGCACTGCGTTGAGAGCCACGGGCCGACCATATCAGCTTCGACTGCGTCTGCATCTCCGGCCGCTTGGCTGCTATGGTCGTCCGGTGGCACCGGACTTGAGCGATCGCAGGCACGAAATCGTCTATCGCTGGGATCTCGATAAGACGTACCTTCGTACCGAGTTCGACACGCTGCGCGACCTGGTGCGCACGGCATTTGAGCCGGCTTCCCGCAAACGCGCCTATCCGGGTGCCAGCACGCTGTTGCGGGAGATCCGAGCCACCGATCCGGCAGCGATCTTCATTTTGTCCGGCAGCCCCGAGCAGATGCGCAGCGTGCTCGAGGCGAAGCTTCGGCTCGATGGCATTCGCTGGGATGGATTCACCCTCAAGCCGAGCCTGCGCAACCTCGTGCGCGGCAGGTTCCGATTCCTCCGCGATCAACTCAGCTACAAGCTCACCGCGCTCCTTCGCTCGCGCACCAACGTGTCACCGGAGACCGACGAGATTCTCTTCGGTGACGACGCTGAAGGAGATGCGTTCATCTACTCGCTTTACGCGGACATCGCGGCCGGTCGGGTGAGCCAAGAGCTCTTGATGAAGGTTGCGGAAGCTGCAGAAGTGTATCCGGATGATATCCCACAGCTGGTCCGAATCGCCGCCCGGGTCCCTCGCGGGGACACGGTTCGACGTATTTTCATCCACCTCGAGCGGGTCTCCTCGACCGCCGGGTTTAGTGATTTCGGGCGGCGCGTGTGCCCCTTCTACAACTACTTCCAGCCGGCGTTGGTTCTGCTCGAAGACGGCGCGCTCGATGCGCAAGCCGTACTGCGGGTTGGAGCGGATTTGGTGGTCGCCCATACGTTCAACCCCGAAGTGCTCGTCGCTAGCTTCGATGACCTATGCCGACGGGGCTACGTGAGCAAGGACGTCGTCGATCGGATGTCCGAGGTCTCGGGCAGCATCGAGGCTTCCACTTTTGGCCAAGCGGCCGAGCCGCTTCAGGCGCTCGTGCGAGCGATGGAGGCGGCGCGCGACGGGCTTCCCGATCGAGTCGAAGCGGACACGGTCAAAGAAGACTACCTCGCGCTCTTCGAAAAGGACCGCGCACGCGCCAAGGCGGCCAAGCGCCGCGCGCTCTGGACACGGGAGAGCCCCTAGACCGCACTCCATTTCACTCAGCGGACGATATCGAGCGCGTCCGCGGCCAACTCGCCGAGCGTCGTCTTGGTTTCGTCCTCGAAATCTTCGATGGTCACGACGCGCGAGTCACTCAGGAAACGCTCGAGGTCCGCAACGGATTCGGGGTCTCGCAACTGTGCAAGCGATTCGATGGCCGCCGCAACGACGTCCGCGTTCCGGTGCTCGAGGAAGCGGCGAATCAAAGCGAGCGCGCTTGGCTCCGCGATCTCGGCGAGGACCCACGGGAGCTCGGACATGGCGAGCCCGTTCGCCTTGCGGTCCAAGGCGCGCTCGATGCCGCGAGCAACTTCAGCGTACCGCTCATACCCCAGGTCTCTCAGCGCTTCGCCTGCGGCGACCCGCACCCGTGGCTCCCCGTCATTCAAGATGGCGATGAGAGCGTCTGTCATCCGGGGGCCCGGTACCTGCGCACAGAGATCCGCCAGTCGTTCGAGCCGCATCGTGCCTTCGACGCGGTCCTCCATCGCGAGGGCATGCTCGGTTTCGCGCTCGAGAAGTGCGGCCAGTTCCTCGGCGTCCTTGTGCCGAAGCAAACCGAGCTCGGCCATTCGCAGGGCGCGATCGGAGTCGAAGATACGCTGAAGTTCATTGGAAAGTGACATGGTTCGAACCATCCTTCAGGTCTCTCGCCCCGTCGAGCGCATGGGCTCGAGCTCGACGATCAGGGATCGAACGCGATCGACCGCATCGCCGGATTCTTCTTCTCGATAGCGCCGAGTCAGCTTCATGTCAGGTGAAAGGCTCCAGCCGGCGCCCGGTGTGGCCACCAGAGGCATCAGCTTCGCAGGATCGATCGGGGTGTCCTCTCTCAGGTGCAGAGTCACTCGCCTGCGGTCGGCTTCACAGCCCAGCGCGCGGAGCTCGCGGAGCAGCGGTTTGACCGACATCAGACGAACGAAAGCACGAGCCGGAGGGGGAGGCGCTCCAAAACGCTCTTCCATCTCGATCGCAAGATCGTCGACCGACGTCTCGTCCACCGCGGTCGCAAAGCGACGGTACAACGAGAGACGGAGCCCGATATCGTCGATGTAATCCTCCGGGAGATAGTGTTCGAGCTCGACCGAAAGCTCGGGGTCGATTTCCTGCTGAAGCGGTTCGCCCTTGAGCTCCGAGACGGCTTCGTTCAGCATCTGCACGAACATGTCGAAGCCAACGAGCGAAGCATTGCCGCTTTGCTCCGATCCCAAGAGATTGCCGGCGCCTCGAAGCTCCATGTCCAGGGTCGCAACTCTGAAGCCAGCGCCAAGGCCGGAGAACCGCTCGAGCGCCTCCATGCGAATTCGAGATTCCTCCGACATCTGGTTTGGCGGCGGAGTGATCAGGTAGCAATACGCGCGCTGATCGGAGCGGCCGACGCGGCCTCGCAGCTGGTAGACCTGCGCCAGTCCTAAGGTGTCCGCTCGGTCGACCAGGATGGTGTTCGCGCGCGGGATGTCGAGCCCGCTTTCGACGATTGCGGTCGAGCATAGAACATCGTACGCGCCTTCCACGAAGTCGGTCATGGTCCGGTCGAGCAGTGCGGGCTTCAACTGGCCGTGTGCAATGGCGATCCGGGCATTCGGAAGAAGATCTTGAAGGCGTTGAGCGCGTTCGTACAGGCCCTCGATCCGGTTGTAGACGAAGAACACCTGACCACCGCGACTGAGCTCTCGCTCGATCGCTTCTTTGATCAGATGGTCGTCCCAACGGCAGACGAAGGTTCGCACGGAGCGTCGGTCCTGGGGTGCCGTCGTGATCAATGAAAGGTTGCGCATGCCTCCAACCGCCAACTGCAGCGTGCGCGGAATTGGCGTTGCGCTCAGCGTGATCACGTCGATGTTGGTCCGGAGCTTCTTGATGCGCTCCTTGTGCGTGACGCCAAACCGCTGCTCTTCGTCGACGACCAGGAGGCCGAGCGCGGCGAAGTGAACGTCTTTCGAGAGAACCCGGTGCGTACCAATGACTACGTCGACGGTGCCGTCCTTCAAGCCGGTCAGCACTTCGAGCTGTTTGCTCCGCGAGACGAATCGCGACAGCACCTCGACGCGAAGCGGGTACCCGTCCAGGCGAGAGGAGAACGTCCGATAGTGCTGCTGCGCCAGGACCGTCGTCGGGCATAGGACCGCCACCTGCCGTCCGCTCATCGCCACGCGAAAGGCAGCCCGAAGCGCGACTTCCGTTTTTCCGAAGCCCACGTCCCCACAGACCAGCCGGTCCGTCGGCTGCGGCTCTTCGAGGTCTGCCATGACGTCCTCGATGGCCTTCTCCTGACCGCGGGTTTCTTCGAACGGAAACGTCGCCTCGAACTCCGCGTAGGCAGTTCCAGTGGGCTCAAACGGCTCACGCCTGACCGCGGTTCGCTCCGCGTAGAGCTTTAGAAGCTCCTCAGCCATCTGTTGCACGGCCTTGTGAACGCGCCCCTTTTTGGGTCCGAACGTCGTCCCGCCCAGTCGATCCAGCTTTGGCTGGTGTCCTTCGCCGCCTTTGAACTTTTGGATCGCGCCGAGACGGGTGACCGGGACGAACAGCTTGTCGCCGCGGGCGTACTCGACGACCATCACCTCGACGGTCTGAGCGGTGCGACCGTGAAGCCGGTCCATCGCGGTCAGGCTCAATTCCTTGTGCTGGAGACCGAGGTATTTGCCGACTCCATGGTCGACGTGGACGACGAAGTCGCCCAGATTGAGCTCGCGAAGGTCTTCGAGGAAGCGCTGTTGTTGCCGGCGCGTTTGGCGCTGGCTGCGGCGCTGCCGAACTCGAGAGCCGAAAATCTCTTCCTCCGTCACATAGGCAATGCCTTCGCTCCAGAGCACAAACCCGTCGCGAAGCTCTCCCAAGGCCATTTCGTCCAGGATCCGTCCGGCCACGCCGTAGCTCTTGAGCAGATCGACCAAGCGGTCAGCCTGGTGCTGGGTTCGGCCGACCAGAGAGACTCGCACGCCCTGCTCGGTCCATTCTTGGATCTGGTCGGCCAAGGGCTGCAGCCCCCGATCTCCGTGTCCTTTTTGCGCACGCAGCTCGGAGATGAGCGGCTGCTGGTCCGACGCGCTCACTCGAATCAAGGCGTCCCCCGGCTCTGCAAACGCCGCGATGATCGGTCCCTCGTCGTCGCCAACGGCGCCGTGAACCGCCAAGCGATGCGACACCATCGCCGGATACTCAAAGAGCCGTTGCGTGAGCTCTTCTTCGCTCATGTAGTAAGCGGACAAGTCGAACGTTGGCCGGTCGCGCCGCGCTGCGTGCTCGTCCGTAGCTTGTTGCTGCTCTGTACGAACCGAGCTCGCGATGGCCAGAGGATCGGACAGCACCAGCCGTAGGTCTTTGGGGAGGTAGTCGAAGAGCGTGTCGAGCCGATCGAAGTAGGCCGGCAGGAGGGCGTTGGAAGTCAGAGCACCGGAGCCACGGTCGAGCTCGGCCACCAGCTCTCGAGCTTGCAGCGTGGGCATGTTGATCTCGTCGCAAAGCTCGCGCACGGCCGTCTTGGCCCGAGCGATCCCATCGGGCGTGTCGGGCACCTCCCGTGCGGCGGCAAGCTGAAGCGAGTCGATTTCGTCCGCAGTCTTCTGATCGTCAGGGTTGAAACGCCGAATGCGCGAGACCAGATTGTCGTCGAGCTCGATTCGAAAGGGAAGGGCGGCATCCGGACCGAACACGTCGACCAGGGCTCCACGTGCGGAGAACGTTCCTCGGTCCTCTACCAGGGGGACTCTGAGGTAGCCGAGCTCCAACAGCCGCCGGACGAGGTCATCGCGCTCGATCTGCTCGGCGATTTCGATCGAAACGAGACCGGACTTCACGTGGTCGACGGGTGGAACGCGGCGGACGAGCGCGGGGGCGGGGACGATGAGCACGCGCCAGGGTTGCTCTTCGGCGAGCTGCGCCAGGATAGCCATGCGCTGCATCTCCGCGCGGCGGTCCGGCACGACGTCGAGGAGTGCGCTCGTGTCCGCCGCGGTGAACAGCAGGACGTCGGCGTTCTCGCCGGGAAGGAGGAAACGCAGATTCGACTCGTGTCGGTAGGCCTCTTCGAGGTCCGCTGCGATCACGACGAAACGTCGTTCGGGATGAGCCGAAGCGGCCTCCGCGATTGCCCAGTCGAGGGCGCCCCGAGGGATGGATGCCACGTCGATCCGGTCATCGGATCCGAGCGCCTCCACCAAATCACGAATCGGGGCGTTCGCGTTCTCGAGCGCCGCTTCAAGCGACATCGGGTTGCTTGCGCATGACCTGCCGGATGCGCTGGGCCAGCCAGGGAGGTGTCACGACCGTAGTCGCCATCACCATGAGAACGATCGCTGCGTACACGCCGGCTGCAATGAGCGGCTCGCCTTCGAACGTGATGCCTGCACCGACATTGGCGAAGATCAGCCCGACCTCACCGCGAGGGATCATGCCGATGCCGACGGTGAGCCGGTCCGCGGCCCCGCCGCGAACGCCCAGGCCCGATACCAGCTTGCCGACGACGGCGACCA
>CAMYJN010000073.1 GCA_947258625.1 uncultured Polyangiaceae bacterium
GAGGTGCGCCAACGCCGTGGCACCGGTCTCGGGCTCTTCGTCGTCTGGGCCCTGGTGAAGCAGCTCGGCGGTGATGTACAAGCATTTTCCAAGGGCCGAGGGCAGGGCACCACCATGCGTGTCGAGCTGCCCATGGCCCATGCGGTGAGTGGATGATGACCAGCAATGAAGCGCAGAAGCTCCTCATCGTCGAGGACGAAGAGCACCTGGCCGCCGGTCTCAAGCTGAATCTCGAGCTCGAGGGCTATCGAGTCGAGGTCGCCGCCAACGCCAAGGAGGCGGGCCAGCGCCTGCTAGACCCGAACGGCTACGACGCGATCGTCTTGGACGTCATGTTGCCCGACGTCAACGGCTTCGAGCTCTGCAAGAGGTTTCGGGACGCGGGGAATTTCGTGCCGGTCATCATGCTGACGGCGCGCTCGTCCCCCGAAGATCGAGTCCTTGGTCTGGAGGCCGGCGCTGACGACTACATGGTCAAACCCTTCGAGCTCGGCGAGCTGCTCGCCAGGGTGCGCTCCGTGCTCCGGCGCCAACGCTGGGAGCAAGTCTTGGGCAGCAACACCAAAGCCAGCACCCTGTCGTTTGGGGGCGCCCAAATCAACTTCGATACACACGAAGTGCAAGTCGCCGGCGAACAGGTTCAATTGACACAGTTGGAGCTCGACCTGCTTCGCTACTTCGCGGAAAACGCGGGCCGCGTTCTGAGCCGCACCGAGCTTCTCGAACGGGTTTGGAAACTTCGCAACTACGGCAACACCCGTACCGTCGACAACTTCATCTCGCGCCTCCGCCGACGGTTCGAAGAGGACCCTAGCTCCCCGACCCACTTCCTCTCCGTCCGGGGCGCCGGCTACAAATTCATCGCTTAGGAAGCGTGAGTAGTCCGCTTTGCCAGCCGTCCACCCTCTGAAGAAGGAGGGTCTTTTCATTTACAGAACTATGACAAATCGAGGATGAACGGTGACGGTGCCTGTCGAGGGTCTGGGATAGCCTCGAAACCATGGACAGGAACGTTGCGGAGGCGAAGCTTCCCGAGCGATCGTCGAGCCGCTCCGAGCAGTGGCGACGGGCTACGATATTCGTGCTTTCGCATGTTGCGGTGCTAGGCGCGTTCTGGTCGGGGGTGACTTGGCAGGCGGTGGCCCTTTGCTTCGTGCTCCTGTTCGTTCGTATCTGGGGCATCACCGCGGGCTATCATCGCTACTTCGCTCACCGGACCTACAAGACCAGTCGCGTGTTTCAGTTTTTCCTCGCGATCCTCGCGCAGAGCAGCTCTCAAAAAGGCGTGCTCTGGTGGGCGGCTCATCATCGAGTTCATCACAAGCTCTCTGACCAGGACGGCGACGTTCACTCACCGGTGAAGAACGGCTTCTTCTACGCGCACGTCGGATGGATCTTCGACAACAACAACGAGACCCGGTGGGACAAGATACGCGACTTCGCGAAGTACCCCGAGCTTCGCTGGCTCGATCGGTATTGGGCCGTCCCTCCCACTCTTCTTGCTCTGGCCTGTTTCTCGATCGCCGGTTGGCCCGGCTTGTTCATCGGCTTCTTCTTGAGCACGGTGCTCCTCTGGCACAACACATTCCTTATCAACTCGGTCACACACGTCTGGGGTAAAAAGCGTTTCGACACGAGCGACGAGAGCCGCAACAACATGGTGACCGCCTTGCTCACCCTCGGAGAGGGTTGGCACAACAACCACCACCACTACCAGTCTTCCTGCCGCAACGGCTTCTACTGGTGGGAAATCGACGTGACCTATTACGTGCTCAAGATGCTGAGCTGGATTGGCCTCGTTTGGGACATTCGCGACGTCCCCGTGCGGGTCCTCGAAGAAGGACGACGCCGCGACGCAGGCGAGATGGACCAGGATCAAACCCTCGGCGAGCGCCCGAAGAAACTCCCCTTAGCTGCCTAGGCCAAGGCGAGCTGGCGGGGCTTCACGGGTTTGGCTACAACCACCAACGTAGGATGTGCGCCCACCATGGGGCGGGTTTCTTGCGGGGTTCCCAAGTATTTTCGCTGGTGTGCATCTGTAGGTCTCCGTCGGGCTGCCGAATACCGTTCAGTGATTATACAGATGTAGGCTCCGTTGCGAAACTGTTTCGCAAATTTCATAAACACTGAAGATCAAAAGAGATTTCTGCAGACCATCGCCCGTCAGGAGCTCCGCCCATGCCTCAACCCCGCCTCGTTTCTCCATCCTCTGAGCAGCAGGATGACCCGGCATTCAATATGGCCCGCGCCCTGAGCGCCCATTTCGAAACGGGATCGACCAAGTCGCTCTCTTGGCGTTTTTCCCAGCTCGACGCGCTCGAGCATTTCTTGATGGAACGGGAGCAAGACATCCTCGATGCGCTGCATGCCGACCTCCGCAAGCCGGCGATGGAAGCGTTTTCCTCGGAAATCGGTTTTGCAATTTCGGAGCTTCGTCTGGCGCGCAAAAACCTCGCCCGATGGATGAAGCCCGAGCGGGTCCGGACCCCTTGGCTCGTGATGCCGGGCCGAAGCTACATTTACAGAGAGCCGCTCGGTGTAACGCTCATCATCGCGGCTTGGAACTATCCTTTTCACTTGATCGTCCTGCCGCTCATCGGCGCCATTGCAGCGGGGAACTGTGCGGCGCTCAAGCCGTCGGAGCTCGCTCCGCACGTGTCCGCCCTGCTCGCCAAGTGGATCCCCAAGTATTTCGATACGAAAGCGATTCGGGTCGTGGAAGGGGGGCCGCCGGAAACGACTGCGCTGCTGCGCCAGAACTGGGACCACATTTTCTACACCGGCAACGGAAGGGTGGGCCGGATCGTCATGGAAGCGGCCGCGAAGCATCTGACGCCCGTTACTCTCGAGCTCGGGGGCAAGAGTCCTTGCATCGTCGACGAGAGCGCAGACTTAGACACGACGGCCAAGAGGATCGTGTACGGCAAGTTCTTCAACGCCGGTCAGACGTGCGTCGCGCCGGACTATGTCTTGGTTCACGATCGCGTTCATGACGCGCTCGTCAATCGAATGGTCGCCACGATTCGCGAATTCTACGGGGACGATCCCAAGCAGAGCACCGATTTCAGCCGCATCATCAACGAGCGGCACCACGCCCGACTGAGCCGATTTCTCGACGACGCAGACATCGTCACCGGCGGGGAGACGGATCCATCCGAACGTTATATCGCCCCCACGATTTTGAAGAACGTCAACGAAGACGATGCGCTGATGCAGGAGGAGATCTTCGGCCCCATCCTCCCGTTGATCTCCTTTTCGAGCGTCGACTCGGCAATCGGCTTCGTCAATCGCCACGCCAAGCCAGTCGCCCTCTACCTTTTTTCACGAGAGCGGGAAGTCCAAGAGCGTGTCCTGGCCAGGACGAGCGCCGGTGGAACAGCCATTAATCACGTTTGGCTTCACTTCGGCGTTCCTGGGCTGCCATTCGGGGGCGTGGGCGAGAGCGGCATGGGCGCCTACCACGGTCGCCATTCCTTCGAGACCTTCTCACACCGCCGTTCAGTTCTGAAAAAGCCCACACTTCCGGACCCTCCGCTCATCTTTCCACCGTACACCGCCCGGACGATGCGCTGGTTGAAGAAGCTGTTCTAAAGATTGTCTGTGCGAAGTGCGGCGACTTCGGCCTCGACGTGCCGTTTGAAGTAGAACGGGATCCGAAGCAGGTCCTTCCGAACTGCCGGGCGAATGATCGACACGAAGACACCGTCGCCGATGTCGACGAGCGCGCCAAAGGACACCAGCGTTTGATTTGCCTTGTAGGGACGAACTCGCATGAAGCCCCAGCCGGCCCGGATGTCATGCGCCTGCGAATGATCGACTCGAAAGACCATCGACCGCCGATCGGCCTCGAGCGTCGTCTGCAGCACGTATCGAACGTCGATGGGGCCCCACTCCTGGCGAATCGCCAAGTCGGCTTCTTCTCCAGCTCGATGCTTGATGTCGCTCTCGGTCACGAGGGGGATGAAATTCTTGTAGCCCGTTAGATTCGTCAGAGCGTCCCAGGCGACGTCGACCGGCACGTCCATGATTTGCCAACTCTGTCCGCCAATGAGCTTGTAGGCGCCTCGCTGCTCGTTCTTGTGCTTCATGACGAGCTCACCCGCAGCAAGGAGCTTCTTGTCTTCGGTGGTGAGTTGATCGTTGCTGGAGAAGGATCGGGAGGGTGCCGCGAAAGACACGACGACGACCGAAAGCATCGCGAGAGAAGTGGTCAAAATTGACCAGCGGCTGCGTTCCTGTCTATCTCTGGAATTATTCATGCGGGCAGTCCTCTTCGGTTTGGTCATCATCCTGGTTTTCGCGGCCACAAGAGCCGGCGCTCTTTCCAATGACGATCCCGCTCCGAACCTCATTCAAGATATTTCGTTGAATATTACACCGGGGGCGGTGGTCGAGGTAGCCGACGTCGCCGAGGCGGGCGGGCTTCCCCGGTGGACGTCGATTTTGCCCCCGCTTCTCGCGATCCTTCTCGCGTTGCTGTTCCGCCACGTGCTCGTGGCGTTGGTCTTCGGGGTTTGGCTCGGCGCGTTTCTGATCTCGGACTTGTCGTTCGTCACTTCATTCGCCCGCTTGCTCGACACGCACATCGTCAACGCGATTGCCGATCGCGGACACGCGTCGATTCTCGTCTTCAGTTTGCTACTCGGGGGGATGCTCGGCCTGATGACACAGAGCGGTGGGGCCAAGGGCCTCGCCTCTTGGGTGGGTACCGATGCAACGAGCCGCCGCCGCGGACAGCTCACCACCTGGTTCCTCGGGCTGCTCGTGTTCTTCGATGACTACGCCAATTCACTCTTGGTGGGCTCCTCGATGCGTCCGGTCACCGACCGCCTTCGGATCAGCCGCGAGAAGCTTGCGTTCCTCGTCGACGCCACCGCGGCGCCCGTCGCGAGCCTCGCGCTGATCTCGTCATGGATCGGAGTCGAGGTCGGCTACATTGCCGATCAGTTCACCCATCTCGGGATTGACCGTGACGCCTACCTGACGTTCATCGAAACCATTCCGTTTCGGTTCTATCCGATCCTCATGTTGGTCTTCGTCGCCTGGGTTTCTCTGCGGGGCCGTGACTTCGGACCGATGCTTCGAGCGGAGCGGCGCGCGTTTCACGAGGGTTTGGCCTCGCGGCCCGGGGCACAGCCAGCTTCGGACTTTCACGAGGAGGCGGTCCCCGAGCACGTCCTCGGCCGTCCGATGAACGCGTTGATTCCGGTGGCCGTGGTGGTTCTAGTGGCCGCGATTGGAATCTACGTCGATGGACGGGCGAAAGTCGTGTCGGCAGGGATCGACGTTTCGCTCCGTGCGATCGTCGGCGAGGCCAGCTCCAGCGCCGCGATCCTCTGGGGGACCGGGGCAGGCTGCGTGGCCGCTTTCGCCCTTTCGGTAGGTAGCGGCGCGCTCTCGTTCGCCTCGTCGATCGACGCCTGGATGTCGGGAATGCGCTCCATGCTCTTTGCCGCAGTCATCTTGGTCTTGGCCTGGGCCCTCGGCGGAGTCTGCCGCGACCTCGACACCGCGTCGTTCTTGATCGGTGCGGTCGGCGATTGGATCGCACCGGCCTGGATTCCGACGACGGTGTTCGTGATGGCGGCTTTGGTGAGCTTCGCGACGGGGACGTCGTGGGGCACGATGGCGATCCTGTTCCCCCTCGTCGTCCCCCTCGCGCACGAGATCGCGCCCGGCAACGAGACCATCCTTCTCGGCACGGTGTCTTCGATTCTGGCGGGCTCCGTCTGGGGCGATCACTGTTCACCGATCTCGGACACGACGGTTCTCAGCTCCATGGCGAGCAGCTGCGACCACATGGATCACGTTCGAACACAGCTTCCCTATGCGCTTCTCGTCGGAGCGGTGAGCGTGCTTTGCGCGGAGCTGCCCGTCGCCGCGGGCTGGTACGGCCCGTGGGTCGGCCTACTGGTCGGTGCGCTGGTGATGGTCGCGGCGTTCGAATCACTCAGTAAGCCCGTGCGGCGATAAGGGCTCCGCAACGATTTCGCCTGCGGCGAGCGCGTCGCGAAGGAGCCTCTTCAGGGTCTTGCCGCTCGCTCCCCGGGGAAGCTCTTTCACGAACGCGTACCGACGGGGGAGCTTGTACGGCGCCAACCGCTCTCGCGCCCAAGCGTCGAGCTCGCAGGCGCTGACCTTGCGGCTCGTGGCGACGACGGCAACGACTTCTTCGCCGTAGTACTCGTCTGCCCGTCCGACCACCGCCGCGTCCTTCACTGCACCGTGATCAGCGAGCACAGCCTCAATCTCAGAGGGGTAGATGCTCGCTCCACCGCGAAGAATGAGGTCCTTGCTTCGATCGACGATGGTGAGCCGGCCCTCGCCGTCGACGAAACCGATGTCACCCGTGTGAAGCCAGCCGCCGCGCATGACATGAGCGGTGGCCAGCTTGTCGTCGAGGTAGCCGGACATGAGGTTCTGCCCCCGAACCAGCACTTCACCGCGCTCCCCTCTCGGCACCTCGTTGCTGTGCTCGTTCGCAATACGGAGCTCGACCCCGGCGACTGGTTTCCCGGATGACCCCGCGACGGCCTCGTCGGGCGGTGCGTTGATCGCGGTCAGGTTGGCTTCGGTCAGCCCGTACGCTTGACGAACCGGGGCTCCCAGACGCTCTTCGGCACGAAGCCGCACATCCTCGGCGAGCGGCGCGCCTGCGCTCATGGACCAACGAAGTGCAGGCGGTGCCCTAAGGGTGGGTTCGTTCGCCCAAGCGACGAACATCGTGGGGACGCCGGGGATCCAGGTGATCCGATGGGCCGCGCAGAGCTCGAGCGTGCGGGTCGGGGAAAACTTGGGGATGAAGACCGTCCTTGCGCCAGCGTAGAACGGGACGAGCAGCGTCGTGCGAATGCCGTAGGAGTGCGTCAGGGGCAGGGTGCCGAGGATTCGGTCGTCTGCTCCAAGATGCAGCGTGTGTTCGACGAGCGCCTGACTGTGGGCACCAAGTGAGCGGTGGGTGATGCACACCGCTTTTGCGGCGCCGGTCGTTCCCGAAGTGTAGAGCAGCATAGCCAGGGAGTCGGGCGTTACGGCGCAAGGAGCAGCCTCGCCCTCGAATCGCTCGAGCAGCTCATGGACCGGTAGGATCTCGGTCGGCGTACCTGCACGCGCTTTGCTTGCTTCTGCGACCTGGGCACACCCTGCGTCGGTGAGGAGGGCCCTGCAGCTCGCGTGCTCGAGCCGGAACGCGATTTCGTGAGCCGTCGACGAAACCGGGATGGGGAGCGTCGTACAGCCGGCGTAGACGGTGCCGAACCAAGCGGCTACGAAGTCCAGCCCATTCGCCGTGCAGATCGCGACGCGATCGCCAGAGCCGAGGCCCCTGTCCATCAGCTGGGCGGCGACGCGGGACGCCTGCCGGTGCAATTCCGCGTAGCTGACGGCGAGGTCGCCGTGGCCCGCATCGATGATGGCCGTGCGGTTCGGGTCACGCCGCGCCCAACGATGCAGGAATGTCCCGACGTTTGCGGTCATCGGGGAGACGCTAGCATGAGGGCTGGGCCTGGACGGTAGCCGGCGGCGCGTTAGGCTTCGCCCCATGCGCAAAGCCAAAGCGATTCGAATTCGTGAGCCCGGCGGGCCGGAGGTGCTCGAGGTCGGCGAGATCGAGCTACCCGCGCCCGGGCCGTCGCAAGTCTTGGTCGAGGTGGCCGCCGCGGGCCTCAACCGTGCAGATTGCCTCCAGCGGCGTGGATTTTACCCGGCGCCTCCCGGGGTGCCGGCCGACGTGCCCGGCCTCGAGTTTGCCGGCCGGGTCGAATCGGTCGGTGACGAGGTGAGCGATTGGAAGGCCGGCGACCGGGTGATGGGCATCGTAGGGGGCGGCTCGATGGCGACGCGGCTTCTCACCGAAGGGGCCGAGCTCATGCTCGTTCCCACCGAGTTATCGTTGGAAGAAGCAGCTGCGGTGCCCGAAGCTTTCCTTACGGCATACGATGCCATCGTTTTGCAGGGAGGCCTCCACGCGGGGCAGACGGTGCTCCTGCACGCGGTCGCAAGTGGCGTAGGCACAGCCGGGATTCAGATCGCCGACGCGATCGGCGCCTCGTCGGTTGGCACATCGCGCAGCGCACACAAGCTTCCGCGCTGCACCGAGCTCGGATTGACGCACGCCGTGCTCGTCGAGGATGGCCAATTCGCCGACAGCGTCCTCGCCGCGGCGCCGAATGGCGTCGACGTCATCCTCGACACGGTTGGCGCTGCGTACCTCTCGCAGAACATCAAGGTGATCGCAAAACAGGGCCGTCTCATCGTGATCGGTTTGATGGGTGGCGTGAAGGCCGAGCTTGCGCTCGGGGCGCTGTTGGCCAAACGCGCCTCGATTCACGGTTCCCTGCTCCGCAGCCGAGCCTCGTCGGAAAAAGCCGAGCTAACGAAGTCGTTCACAAGAGAAATGCTAGGAAAGTTC
>CAMYJN010000074.1 GCA_947258625.1 uncultured Polyangiaceae bacterium
CCCGAGGGGCCGTTGGCGATCATCAAGGGCTGCCAACCAAATTGGGCGAAGATGTCGGCCAATACTTTGCCTTCGTAGGTGTAGCCCCCACCGATGAAGAATGGGATCTCCACCACGTTCTTAGCGCCCGCTCCGCCTCCGACATTGACGAGCCCGACACCGCCCCCGATCTCGATATAGCCGTTGTCCGTGATGTTCACGATGCCGGCTCCCGAAAAGGTGAAGTCGGCGGTGTTCTTCGACGGGTTGGGAATGAATGCTGCGTATTTGTCGCCGTTGCGATACCGAATGTTGATGTTCATGTCCATCGTGAAGAGGCCAAAGAGCTCCAGGATGCGCAGCGGTAAGCCCGCGGTGAGGGAGAAATCGGTGTTGCTCGGCACGACCAGCACCAGGTCGACCGCGGCAAGCGCGATCTCGCTCTGCGCGTACTGGTAACGCGCGTAGATCGGGATGTCCCCGTAGCTCGCGGTCGGCGAAAAGAGCACACTGATCAGGCCGATGCCGCCGGGAGCAGGGACAGCCCCGGTCAGCTCCGTGCTCAGGCCGACCTCGAGGTTCTCGATTGGGCTGATCGCTCCTCCGATGTCCAAAGACGAAAAGGTACCTGGTCCGAACACCCCGCCGACGGTGAGACGGCCATCCGCCCGAACCATTCCCTCATCGAGAACCAGCGGCCGTCGTGCAAAGCGCACTGGGTAGCCGTGGGCAAAGGTTGCGTGCACTTTTGGTTCTTCCTGCTTCGAGACTTCGTCTGATTCGATGATCGCGATCTCAGCGGCCTCGTCTTCGGCGCTTGCTGCACCGGCCGTGCAAAACAGCGCAGACAGAGAGAAAAGCACCCAACCGGCTCGACGAATCGGACTGCTTTTCATGTCGTGGAGGAGCCTATCGCGTTCTGCCGATTAAACGTCAAAGTTTCTCTGACCCTTGAAGAAGCGAGCCCTATCGGCGAGGTCACCCGAAGAGGGCATGCCACTGGCATCGCCCTCGGCAACCTCCTCGAGCTTGCCGAGATCCAGGGCGCAGCTTGGCTTGCCGCTCAGGATTGATCGCGGAGCCGGTACTCCCAACGGCAGGCGATATCGTTGGCGTCCACACGGGGCGGGAGCTTGAGAGGCTTGCACTCGATCTTTCGGTTCAGCATCTCGCCGGAGATCGGCATGCCGGCGATACAGATGTCGCAGCAGTGCTTTTGCCGCACGTCGTCGAAGTGCTCGAAGCGGTCCAGCGCCGGACAGGCGTGGTGCGTCATGATCCCGTGGGCCTCGTCGATCAGCTCGAACTCGACGTCTAGGATCCCGACTTCGCCCGGCGCGAACTGAAAGCTGCGAAGAAGGCTTTCGACATCGTCACCGGTCACGCCCATCGCCTGCTGCCCAATGCTCAGATCATGCTCGGCAGCGCCCCGGTCGATCCAGACATCTTTTTCTAGCTCCTGAGCCGCATCATCGCCGTATCGTTCCCGGATGCCGGTGTACCAGCGGTCGGTGCCGAGCATGTAGGCAAGCGCCGCGTAGTTCCACAAGAGCGCGAGCGTCTTCTGGTCGTAGACGCTCGCGACCTTCTGCTCGAACGCCTCGATGTCGATCTCTGAGACACGCGCGCCTTGAGACAACTGCCAGGCTTTCAAGAGCACGGCGAACCCGATGTCGATCGCTCTACCGCGTGCCATGCCGCGGAGCCTGCTCGGGCTACCGACCCAGGCGGGCTTCCCCTGGGGCGACTTCGCCTTGCTGCCCAAGAGGCGGGACGGCGACACGAAGAGCTGAAACCAAGAGCGATCGCCGCAGAGCTCCTGAGGTGTCTCGGCCTGGTCGCGTTTCGCGATCGTGAGCATCTCGGGCTTGAGCTCGGTCGCCGCCGTGATGAACCTCAGATCGTCGAAGAAGAGCTCTTTCGGGGTCGCGCCGGTCTTTCGGAGGGGCCAGCCGCGGACCGCCACCGCCTCGGCTACGTCGTCGCCATACTTCTGAGAAACCGCAGCGAACCAGGTCTCGAAGAGCAGCTCGTGCGCCTTCACCGTTCGATGCCACAAGTCGACCAGAGTGTCGCGTGGGAGCCCGTGTGCTTTCAGGTCTGGGTTGAAGGCTTCGCCCATCAGGAATGATGATTCTCCCACCATCGTGGCAGATCGGCTACAGAATCCAGAATCGCATCCGGCCGCACGGCTCCATCGAGGTCCGGAGGCCTGAATTTGCCGGTCCGAACCAATATCCCGGTGAGTCCGGCTGTCTGTGCAGCACCCACGTCGCCGCGAATGTCGTCTCCGATCATCGCCGTATCGGCAGCAGCCGTTCCGAGCTCTCGCAGGGCGGCCTCGAAGAAGCTCTGGGCCGGCTTACCCATGACCACAGCTTCACAGCCGGCTGCGTGCTCGAGCGCCTTGATGAACGGCGCCACATCGAGGACGAGCCCCGTGTCCCCCTGGGCGTACCGAGACATGCCGAGGGCGATCAGGATCGGCCGAGGCTCCGCCATCAAGAGGCGAAACGCGCGATTCAGCGTTGCAAAGTCCCACGCTTCGCCGATGTCCCCGATCACCACGCTTCGCGCTCCGCGCTCCGCCGTGTCGCCCAAGCATTCGAGCCCTCTGAAGTCCTCGCGCGTCGCGTCTCGAACGAACAGGGCCGTCGGCGTCGCGCCCCGTGAGGCAAGGTAGTCGCATGCGGCTATGGGCGGCGCGATGATCTGTTCCGGCGATACCGACAGGCCAAGGCCGGAGAGCCGTTCGACCAAAGCCCTTCGGGGCTTCGAGCTCGTGTTCGTGATGAAGCGATGAGGAATACTCCGCCGCTCACACCAGCGAAGGGTTTGCACCGCGCCGTCGATGACGCGATCGCCCTGGTACAAGACACCGTCTAGGTCGAAGAGAAGCGCTTCCATGGCCACCTCCCCCGGTCTTGGGCCAGTATAGAGCCTTCCTTGCCCTTTGGGGAGTGGATGCGCGCTCCCTTTCGGTAAGCCTAGGGAGCCGCGGGCCGGCGGCTCTCTCGAGCAACATATTCTCGTCGCCGCTCTCCCGTATAGACCTGGCGAGGGCGCCCGATTCGCACGTCCGGGTCTTCCATCATTTCTTTCCAGTGGGCGATCCACCCTGGGATGCGGCCCAGAGCAAACATGACCGTGAACATCTCGGTGGGGATGCCCATCGCGCGGTAGAGGATGCCGCTGTAGAAGTCGACGTTGGGATAGAGCTTTCGCTCGATGAAGTACTCGTCGGAGAGTGCCACCTCTTCGAGTCGCCGCGAAATGTCGAAGAGCTCGTCTTCGATATTGAGGTGATTCAGCAAGCGGTCGGCGTACTTTTTCAGGATCGTCGCCCGCGGGTCGAAGTTTTTGTACACGCGGTGCCCGAAGCCCATCAGCCGTCGCTCTCGGTTCTTCACCTGCTGCATGAACGCCGAGGTATCGCCGCCTTCGTCGCGGATCTCTCTGAGCATCTCGATGACGGCCTGATTCGCGCCCCCATGCAACGGCCCCCAGAGAGCAGAGACCCCTGCGCTCGCCGCGGCATACAGATTCGCCTGACTCGAGCCCACCAGCCGGACCGTCGAGGTCGAGCAGTTCTGTTCGTGGTCGGCATGCAGGATGAACAAGACGTTGAGCGCCTTCACGAGCTCAGGGTCTGGCACATAAGTGGGCTCGGCCGGATGCGAGAACATCATGTAGAGGAAGTTGCCACAGTAATCGAGGCTGTTCTTCGGGTAGGCGACGGGCCGCCCCTGCCTCTTCTGATGGCTGAATGCCGCAATCGTCCGAAGCTTCGAGAGAAGGCGCGCGATGTGTGTGATGTTGTGAGAGTCGGGCTCGATGCTCTCCGGGTAGTAGGCGGATAGGGCGCTGACCATGGACGAGAGGATCGCCATTGGGTGTGCGTTCGAGGGAAAGCCATCGAAGAAGTGACGCATGTCTTCGTGCAACATGCTGTGGTAGGTGAGCAGGTGCGAGAACTGGTCGAGCTGTTTTGCGGTTGGGAGCTCGCCGAAGATGAGCAAGTAGCTCGTCTCGACGAAAGAAGACTCTTCGGCGAGTTGCTCGATCGGATAACCTCGATAGAGCAGGATCCCCTCTTCACCATTGATGAAGGTGATTTTGCTCTCGGTTGCCCCGGTGTTCATGAAACCGGAGTCGAGCGTGATGAGGCCGGTGTCTTTGCGGAGGCTGCGGATGTCGACCGCGCGTTCGGCGTAGGAGCCTTCGACGATGGGCATCTCGTAGCTCGTGTCGTCGTAGTCGAGCTTTGCTTTTGTACTCATAGTTTCATTGCGTGTTCTAACCCGACCGGGCCGCTTCGGCAACGACGGAGCCTCGGGGCGTTTCCACTGCGTTTCGCTGCAGATGGAAGCAGGCGACCTCAGAGATCCAGCTCGAACACCTTCACCGCGTTTTCCCAGAGCAACAGCCGTCGCACCTCGTCCGAGAGTCCGAGCGAGTCGAGCTGGGCGATGCACTTCGCCGGTTGAATCATGGGGAAATTGCTGCCGAAGAGCACTTTCCGACGGCCGGGGCCCTGCATGAATCGGACCAGCGCCTCTGGGTAGCGCTCAGGCGTGTACGCCGAAGTGTCGATGTAGACGTTTGCGTACTTCGTTGCGAGCGAGATCATCTCCTCGGTCCACGGGTAGCCGATGTGTCCGCCAACGATGCGGAGCTCCGGGAAATCACATGCGACTTCATCGAGGTAGGGAATGGGGCGCCCCGGGTCGCTCGGCCGAAGCGGGCCCGCGTGACCAACCTGCAAGCAAAACGGAATTCCAAGCTCTACGCACTCTGCGTAGATCGGATAGTAACGACGATCGTTGGGCGGGAGACCCCAAAGCCATGGCAACTGGCGCACCCCCACGAAACCCAGCTCAGACACGCAGCGCCGCAGCTCGCGCACGGCCTCCATCGGGCGATGCAAATCCACCGAGCCGATTCCGACGAACCGATCAGGGTGCGCGCTCACCGTACGAGCAACCTCGTCGTTCGACAGAAGCGGCCCATCGGGACCCCACCAGGCGGATGTTAGCGCTTTGCCCACGCCCGCTGCATCGAGCGCGGCCAGCGTGAGCTCGATTGGGATCTCGTCTGGAATCACATCGAGCTTCATCCAGCGTCGCAGGGAAGCGAACATCTCGTGGCCGATGAACTCCGCCGTAGGATGCTGGATCCACGCATCGATGATCGGCTCGCGCATGCCCGAATCGTCCGGCTCGCGGTCGTTCAATGCAAGCGGTCTGTGCTGCAGGGACCCACTGCGGAAAAACGGGCGGCGGGGCCCCGTCGGGCCCCTCCTTTTCAGGGGCCAAGCTCAACCCTCCGGAGAAGAGGGCTCAGCCAGAGTCTCGCTCCGTCGCCGTTCGGCGCCGGTACGTGCGCGAATTGCGCGTTGGAGAACTGCATCGACGTCAATCCTTGTACTGGGCTCTACTGAGCCTTAGAACCGAGCCATGTCGTTACTATCGATGTTCAAAGGGAAGGGCCCGAGCGGCTTTGGCTATGGAAGTAGCGCGGAGGACGTCACTAACGGCCTCGACTTGGCTGGGCGCACCATACTTCTAACGGGCTCCAACTCGGGCATCGGCAACGAAACCCTTCGCGTTCTCGCCAAGCGCGGTTCTCATGTGATCGCAGCGGCGCGAACCGTTCAAAAGGCTCAAGCGGCCTGTGACGCCGTGGTCGGCGAGACCACCGCGGTTGCCTGTGAGCTCTCTGAGCCCGCGTCGGTTCGGGCCTGCGCTGCAGAGGTTATCGCGCTCGGCCGGCCGCTCGATGCGATCATTTGCAATGCCGGCATCATGGCGCTCCCCAAGCTCAACCAGCAGCATGGCTACGAGGCCCAGTTCTTCACCAACCACATCGGTCATTTCATTTTGGTTACCTCGCTCCTCGACAGCCTCGCCGACAAGGGACGGGTCGTCGTGGTCAGCAGCTCCGCCCACAACAACGCGCCCCCCGAGGGCATTCAATTTGACAACCTGAGCGGCGATCGCGAATACAGCCCCTGGGCAAATTACGGGCAGTCCAAGCTCGCGAACGTGCTGTTTGCCAACGAGCTCGCCAAGCGGCTCGCGGGCACCGGCAAGACGGCGAACAGCCTTCACCCGGGCGTGATTCACACCAACTTGTCGCGCAGCATGAATCCAATTGCCAGAGCTGCGCTCTCGATCGGCGCCCCTCTGGTGCTCAAATCCGTGGGAGAGGGTGCAGCGACGCAGTGCTATCTCGCCGTGAACCCGAGCGTCGAAGGGATTTCGGGCAAATATTTCGCCGACTGCAACGAATCGAGACCCAGCTCGCACGGCCGCGACGAAGCCATGGCGGCCAAGCTCTGGGAAGTTTCGGAGCAGATCGCCGCCGAGGTCACCGCTTAGCGGGATCGATTTAGCGATGGCGTACGACGGGGCCCTCGAGAAGCCGGGCGCGCGCGAGATGGACTTCACGGGCCGACCGATGAAAGGCATGGTATATGTCGCCGCGCGAGGTTTGCAGCCTGCGCCTCGCTTGAAGGCCTGGGTCGAGCAGGGTTTGTCCTACGCCAGGTCGTTACCCCCAAAGAACTGACCCCGCATCCATGACTCGCGACGACCCCTGTCAGTATGAGCCGGGCAATATCCGGAAGCGCGTCCTCTACGTGGGCTCCGGGCTGCGGTGCTTCGAGTCGCTCGTCGCCGACATGGCCGTCGGGCCGCGTACCGAGCGCGTACGGTCGGAGATCTACCCTGCGCTCAAGACCCGCGGCCACGAGCTCGAATTCGTGCCGGTCTGGGACACGCTGGGCGCAACCGACGCGCTTCGCTCCGCCTACGTGAATTTGCTCCTCGTTGACCTTCGCTGGTGCGAGAACTTCGAAAACCGGGTCGCCGAGATTCGCCAACTCCTCAAGGAGCTCGACCACGACGAGGACATCGAGCAGCGCTATGGCTTTCACCGCATCGTCGTGCTCGTGTCCGGCCCCGACGCACACCGTATCGATGATTTGATCATCGAGCTTGGCGCCGTGGGGGTGCGCTACGTTCTTCGCCAGGACTTCCACCAGGATCGGCCTGCCTGGTCCAGCGACCCGTCTTTTGCGGCGCAGGTGCTTCGTCTGGCCGACGGGCTGACCAGCTCGCGCCGCATCGGCAAAACGGCGATCTGCGGTTCGGGGGGAGGCATCACCGGCATCTATTACGAGATGGGCGTCCTCAAGTGCCTCGACGACTGCCTCACCAACTGCGGAGTCAACGACTTCGACATGATGTTCGGCATCAGTGCCGGCGCCGTCGTCACGAGCCTTTTGTCGGTCGGTTACACGCCGGACGAGCTCATGGCCGGCATTGCAGGCGTGAAAGGCGGACGCGTTCCACCGTTTTCGTTGAGCCTTTTGCGGCTCTCGCACTTCAATCACGAGGACATGCGCTGGCGGATGACGAGCGCCGCGAAGACCGCGGTGCGTGCGTTCTGGGATACCTTGCGGGGGCGGGGCGGAGATACCGCGGAGAAGCTCTTTCTCGAGTACACGAGCCTGGTCGGGGCGCCATTTCACTCCTCGGAATTCGAGGTAATTCTCCGCCGCCTCCTGCAGATGTCCGGCAGCACCAACGAATTCCGGAAGCTTCCACTCGAGCTCTACGTGGGCGCCTCCGATCAAGATGCGCGGTCGCACGTCCTCTTCGGGTCCGAAGGCTACGACCACGTGCCGATCAGCAAGGCCGTCCAGGCGTCCCTCAGCGTCAACCCCGCATTCTCCTCGGTGCCCATCGAGGGCCGCTACTACGAGGACGGGGCGATCACCCGAACCTCCAACTTCGTCGAGGCCATCAACCGAAACGCGACACTGGTCGTGACCCTGGATCCCTTCGTTCCGTACGTATCGAAGCTCCCAGGCGTCGCCCACCGCCGTGGGGTTCTTTACAACATCGATCAGGACATTCGGACCATCACGTTTACGCGCTTCGAGCGCGCGCGCAACGCCACGCTTCGGAAGCACCCCGAGGTCAGCTCGTACACCTTTCTTCCGTCGAACACCTTGCGTCGATTGCTTTCGACCAACCCGATGGATCACCGGCCGTATCTCGAGATCTGGCGCGGCTCGTATCTGTCCGCGCTTCAACGAATCGATCAGCTTTGCCACCGGCTTCGGGGAGACCTGGCCGAGCAGGGAATGCTCCTCGACACTTCCCTGGCGGAGGTCGTCGCCGAGCAGCTGCGCACGACCAGCAGGCTCTGCTTCGAAGATTTTTTCCCGGAGCGGCAGGTCGACATCGAGAAGCGCCCGTTCATGACGCCGTCGCAAATGTCGTTCCCTTCCTCCGCGCCACCTCCGTCGTGAGCACGAGCTAGGGACAGCCATCGCGCGCATTTTTTTCGCGTCGGTTCGCAGGCTGAATCCGTTATCCCC
>CAMYJN010000075.1 GCA_947258625.1 uncultured Polyangiaceae bacterium
CATCAGGTCGATGGGTTGCAGCTCCCCGAGCTTGAATTGCTCGAGGGTCATGAACAGGGCGTCTGGCAGGTTCGCCACGATGCCCGCGAAAATGATGAGCGAAATGCCGTTTCCAAGGCCGCGCTCGGTGATCTGCTCGCCGAGCCACATCAGGAACGAAGTGCCGGTCGTGAGCGCGAGCACCGTCATTAAGCGGAAGCTCCAGCCCGGCTCGGCGACGATGTCACCCGCTGTCGAGCTTTCGTTCCAGCCCTCCCAAAGCATTGCGAGGCCCATACTCTGAAAAATACTTAGCCCGACCGTCCCGTAGCGCGTGTACTGGTTGATTTTGCGCTGGCCCGCCTCGCCTTCCTTGCGAAGCTCCATGAGCGAGGGCACCACGACCGTCATCAGCGACAAGATGATGCTCGCCGAAACGTAGGGCATGATGTTGAGCGCGAAAATCGAAGCCTGCTCGAGCGCACCACCCGAGAACAGGTTGAACATGCTCAAGAAGCCGCCCGATTGCCCGGCCACGTACTTCCGCATGGCCGACCGATCGACGCCGGGTGTCGTAACGAAAATCCCGATGCGATAGACGGCGAGCATTCCCAAGGTGAAGAGAATGCGGCGACGGAGCTCGGGGATTCGAAAGATGTTGGCGACGGTGCTCATGGCTTGCTACGTGCTTTCGGTTAGGAGGCAGGCGCGGCGACCACTAGCTCGACCGTACCGCCCGCTTTCTCGATCTTCTGCGTGGCAGTCGCGCTAGCAGCGTGGACCTTGACGGTGAGAGCCCTGTCTAGCTCGCCATCGCCGAGAACCTTGATGATGTCCACTTTGCGCTTGATGAGGCCAGCTTTGCGCAGGGCCGCCTCGTCGACGGTGGCCCCGGCATCGAAACGAGCCAGGTCCTTCACGTTGACCGTCCCTACCGTCTTGGTGAACGGATTGACGAAGCCGCGCTTCGGAATGCGTCGGTACAGCGGCATCTGCCCGCCTTCGAAGCCGAGCTTGCTGAAGTTGCCGGGATGTCTCGCCTTTTGGCCCTTCTGGCCGTGGCCAGCGGTCTTGCCCAGGCCTGAGCCCGGGCCGCGTCCTTTGCGTCGCTTTCCCCGGACGGCGCCCGCAGCGGGGCGGAGCCGGGAAAGGATTGGCGTCTTACTCTGCTCACTCATTGACTTCCTCAACTTCGACGAGATGGAGCACCTTTTTGACCATGCCGCGGAACGAAGGGGTGTTGTCGACCACGACGTTCGTGTTCATTCCATGCAAGCCGAGCCCCCGGAGAACTCGCCGCTGCTTGTCCATCCGCCCGATTTCGCTTTTCACCTGGGTCACTTTGAGTTTCTTCGCGCTCATGACTGCCTCTCTTACGATGCGCTTGCCTCCGCAGGCGCTTCGTCAGGCTCGGCGGCGGGACGTTCCGCCTTGGGCCCATGCTCGTACTGTTGAATGTCTCCCTTGCGACGACCGCGCCGGCTGGCCACCTCGGCCGGCGACTCCAGCTTTTTGAGCGCGGCTACGGTGGCGTTGACCACGTTGTAGGGATTCGTCGTGCCGAGGATCTTCGCCAAGACGTCTTTGACGCCCGCTGCTTCAAGTACCGGGCGCATCGCACCGCCGGCGATGACTCCAGTCCCTTCGGACGCGGGACGCAAGACGATGCGGCCGGCGCCCGAGTGCCCAACGATCTTGTGGGGAATGGTTCGACCCGTCAGAGGAACCTTGAACAAGTTCTTCTTGGCAGCCTCAGTACCCTTGCGAATCGATTCGGGGACCTCTTTAGCCTTGCCCATGCCGACACCAACGTGGCCATTGCTGTCACCCACGACGACCAGTGCGCTGAAGCTGAAACGCCGGCCGCCTTTGACGACCTTGGCCACGCGGTTGATGAAGATCACCCGTTCGGTGAGATCGTCGAGTGAGCTTGGATCGATGATTTGGTCTTTGTATGCCATCTCGTCCTCAGAACTTCAGACCGGCTTCGCGCGCCGATTCCGCTAGTGCGCGAACGCGCCCGTGATATTGGTAGCCGCCACGGTCAAACACGACCTGCTCGACACCTTTGTCGATGCATGCCTTGGCCACCGCGCTGCCGACCGACTTCGCGACGTCGACTTTGTTTCCATCGCTCGACTTCGTGACGCTGGACGCATGGGCAATCGTGGTGCCCTGCGTGTCGTCGATGACCTGCGCGTAAATGTGCTTGGCGCTGCGAAACACCGCAAGCCGGGGCCGCGCGGAGGTGCCTTGCACCTTCTTACGAATCCTCAGCTTGCGACGAGTGCGCCCTGTGAGTTTCTGCTGCATGATCAGACTCCAGCCTTTCCGGCCTTGCCAGCCTTCTCTTTAATGCGCTCGCCGGTGTAGCGAACGCCTTTGCCGTTGTAGGGCTCCGGGGGTCGCATCTGACGAATCCGCGCCGCGATCCGGCCGACCAATTGTTTGTCGGGCGACTCGAGATGAACCCGTGGGAACTTGGTGCCGGCCTCGTCGATCGTCTCCACCTTGACGGTGACCGCCTTGGGGATGTCGATGACGGGCTGATGGGAGAGCCCTACCGTCATCTTGAGTTGGTCGTTCTTGAATTCCGCTCGGTAACCAACGCCGCGGAAATCGAGCGAGCGCTTGTAACCATTGGCGACGCCCTCCACCATGTTGCGGAGAATCGCGCGGGTCAGGCCCTGGTACTGAAGGCCCGTCTTGCCGGCGCCAGGTGCAGGCCGGACCGTGAGCACGCCCTCATCCTGAGTGACGACGACCTCCGGACGAAGGGTCTGGCTGAGCTCGCCCTTGGGGCCCTTGGCCTTGATGTCGCGTCCGCTGATCGAAATCTGCACGCCCTTGGCGACTTCGACCGGCTTCTTGCCGTTTCTGGATTGCTTCCCTGTGTGTGTCTCGGTCATCACCAAACCTCGCACAGCACCTCGCCGCCGACCCGCTTATCGCGAGCAGCACGGCCGGTCATGATGCCAACGGACGTCGAGAGAATTGCGACGCCCATGCCGTTTTGGACACGTGGAATGTCATGGTGACCCACGTAGAACCGCCGTCCCGGGCGGCTCGCACGACGCATGCCCACGAACGCGCTCTGGCGGTCGCGACCGTATTTGAGGAAAATCGTGAGGCTCTTCTGGACCCCGTCTTCCACACGGTAATCGTCGATGTAGCCCTCTTGCTTGAGAATCTCGGCGAGCTGCGCCTTGAGCTTCGACGAGGGTAGAACGGTGTGTTCGTGCTGAGCCTGTGCGGCGTTGCGGATGCGCGTCAGCATGTCAGCGATTGGATCGGTCATCATGACTGCACCTCCTTACCAGCTCGATTTCGTGAGGCCCGGGATGTCACCCGAAAGCCCGTATTTACGGAGACAGATGCGGCACATCTCGAACTTGCGGTAGTAGCCCCGTGGGCGTCCGCAGACCTTGCAGCGATTCCGTTGTCGCACCGAGAATTTCGGTGTCTTTTCCATTTTTGCAAACGCGCGCTTACTAGCCATCTGCGTCCTCTAATTCCTGAACGGCATGCCGAGCGACTTCAGCAAGGCACGTCCCTGTTCGTCAGTTTCTGCCGTGGTAACAAAGGTCACGTTCATGCCCTTGATACGATCGATTTTGTCATAGTTGATCTCTGGGAAGACGATCTGCTCGCGAATGCCGAGCGTGTAGTTGCCACGGCCGTCGAATGCCTTCGGGCTGATGCCCTTGAAGTCACGCGTACGCGGCAAAGCGATCGAAACTAGTCGATCGACGAAGTCGTACATCTGCTCGCCGCGAAGCGTCACCATCACGCCAATCGGCATCCCCTCGCGAAGCTTGAAGCTAGCGATCGACTTTTTGGCACGCGTGACGATGGGCTTGCGGCCGGTAATTGCCGTGAGCTCCTGGACGGCCGATTCGATCAGCTTGGCGTTCTGCACGGCCTCGCCGAGGCCCATGTTGATGATGACTCGCTCCAGCTTCGGAACCTGCATGATGTTCCGGAAGCTAAAGTCCTTCATCAACTGAGGGATGATCTCTTCTTTGTATTTCTTGCGGAGTCGCGGTTCGTATTCACTCATGACGACCTCAATCCAGGACCGAGCCGCTCTTCACGGCCACGCGAACGCGTTTGTTAGGGTCCTTCTTGTCGGCTTCGATGCGGACGCGGGTGCGCTCTTCGGTCTTCGGGTCGACCAGCATCACGTTGGAGGCATGAATCGGCATCTCTTTTTCGACGATGCCGGCCTCTTTGAAACGACGCGGGCTTTGGTGCCGCTTCACTCGATTGACCCCCTCGACGAGGATCAAGTCCGCTCGGACGACCTGGAGCACGCGCCCCTTTTCACCGCGATCTTTGCCTGCAATGACCTGAACCAGGTCACCCTTTTTGATTCGCGCAGTCATCACACCACCTCCGGCGCGAGAGAAACGATCTTCATGAAGCGTTTCGCACGAAGCTCGCGAGCGACGGGCCCAAAAATGCGGGTTCCGATGGGCTCGTTGTCCTTGGTGATGAGCACGGCGCTGTTCGTGTCGAACTTGATGTAGGTACCGTCCGGACGCTGGTACTCACGCTTGGTGCGCACCACGACCGCGCGGGCAACCTCGCCCTTCTTCACGCGAGCGGTCGGAAGGGCTTCCTTCACCGAGACGACGATGACGTCGCCGAGGCCGGCGTACCGACGACGCGAACCGCCGAGCACCTTGATGCAGGAAACTCGCTTCGCGCCGCTGTTGTCGGCCACATCCAGCTGTGTTTCTGTCTGGATCATCGTTATACCTCCGGCGGCCTCTCGATGAGGCGCACGACCTCCCAGCGCTTCGTCTTGCTGCGCGGGCGACAGGCGCGAATCTCCACGACGTCGTTCTTGCGGTACTCGTTGGCCTCGTCGTGCGCATGGAACTTCTTCTTGCGCTTGACGTACTTCCCGTAGAACGGGTCACGGGCGCGGCGGATGACCTCCACCACGATGGTCTGTTGGACTCGGCCCTCGGTCTGCGTCTCGTTTACGACGCGTCCGACCAAGCGACGGCGGCGGCCACGCTCCTTGGTGGCTTTCGGTGTCGGTTGTCCTGGCTCAGCAGCAGTCATGGCCGATCACTCCTTGCTCGCCGCTTCGGCGCGGCGCTCGGTGAGAATGGTTTTCACGCGGGCTAGATCCCGGCGAAGCTTCTGAATCGAGCTCGTGTCGTCGAGCTGATTGGTGTGATTGTCGAAGCGCGCCTTCCAGAGCTGGCGTCGCAAGTCGCCCTCGATGACCGAAAGCTCTTCGAGAGTGTTCGTACGAATGTCTTCTGGCTTCATAGCTCAGTCTCCCTCGAACGGAACGTCGTCTTGAGCGGGAGCTTGTGGGCGGCGAGTGCGAACGCCTCGCGAGCGATGTCCTCGGGCACGCCCTGGATTTCGTACAGCATGCGACCGGGCCTGATGACTGCCACCCAGCCTTCGACGCTACCCTTGCCCTTACCCATGCGAGTTTCGAGCGGCTTTTTGGTGATCGGCTTGTCCGGGAAGATTCGGATGAAGAGCTGACCCTGACGCTTCACCTTTCGCTGAATCGTCATACGAGCCGCTTCGATCTGTCGCTGGCTAATTCGGCCGGGCTCGAGCGCCTGCAGTCCGAAGTCGCCAAACGAGATCTTGCCGCCTCGGTAGGCCTTGCCGCGCATACGGCCCTTCATCTGTTTTCGGAACTTGGTTTTCTTTGGTTGAAGCATGGCTCGTCCTTAGACCCGGGCTCCCATGGCCCCTGCACCTGGGCGATGCGGAAGCTGCTCGCCTTTGAAAATCCAACATTTGATGCCGACGGTGCCGGCCTTGGTGTGCGCCGTGACCTCGCCGTAATCGATGTCGGCCCGAAGCGTGTGAAGCGGCACGCGGCCCTCGCGGTACCACTCGGTACGCGCGATTTCCGCACCGCCGAGACGACCACCAGCCGTGACGCGGATTCCCTTCACGCCGAACTTCATCGCCGTCTGCACGGCCTTTTTCATCGCGCGCCGAAAAGCGACACGACGCTCGAGCTGCGTTGCGATGTTCTCTGCGACGAGCTGTGCGTTCGTCTCGGCCTTGCGAACCTCTTGGATGTCGAGGAACAGCTCGTTCTCCGTCAGCTTCTGAAGGTCTGCCTTGAGCTGCTCGACGCCAGCGCCGCGCTTGCCGATGATGATGCCTGGGCGCGAGGTGTAGATGACCACCTTGGCCTTGTTCGCAGCGCGCTCCATTTCGATGTCTGCGATGCCCGCGTGTGCGAACTTCTTTCGGATGACGCGCTTGAGCTTCAGGTCTTCATGAAGCCACTTGGCGTAGTTTTTGTCCTCGTACCACTTGGACTTCCACGTCTTTACGACGCCGAGACGGAACCCATAAGGATGTACTTTCTGACCCACGCTTCAGCTCTCTTCCCCATCGCTCACGACGACGGTGATGTGACTCATTCCCTTGAGGATGCGCGTAGCGCGACCCTGCGCCCGAGGACGCCAACGCCGCATGTGCTGGTTCGGCGCTATGTCGGCAAATGCCGTCTTGACGAACAGGTCGTCAAGATTGAGCTCTTCGTTTTTCTGCTTGGCGTTGGCGATCGCGCTGCTGATGGCCTTTGCCACGATCGGAGCCGCCGACTTCGTGGTGAAGCGGAGCTCGTTGAGGGCATCGGCAACGCTCTTGCCGCGCACCATGTTGAGCACGACCCGCGCTTTACGAGGCGAAATCCTCTGAAACCGTGCTTTTGCGACCGCTTCCATGTTCACTTCTTCCCTGTCTGCGGGTTGATCTTGCGGCCGCCCTTCTTGTCCGACGCATGACCGCCGAACGTCCGTGTTGGCGCGAACTCGCCGAGCTTGTGCCCGACCATGTTCTCGGTGACGAAGACGGTGACGAACTTCCGGCCATTGTGAACCGCGAAGGTGTGCCCGACGAAATCGGGCGTCACGGTCGAGCGGCGAGACCAAGTGCGGATCATCTTCTTGTCGCCCGACTTGTTCGCAGCCTCGACCTTATCTTCCAAGTGTTGGTCGATGAACGGACCCTTTTTTACTGAACGCGCCATTACTTCTTCTTCCGCCTGCGAACGATGTGCTTGTCCGTCGACTTGTTCTTTCTGGTCTTCAGGCCTTTGGCGAGCTGACCCCAGGGTGAGCAGGGTTGACGCCCGCCTGCGGTCCGGCCCTCACCGCCGCCCATCGGGTGGTCGACCGGGTTCATGGTAGTGCCGCGGTTGTGCGGCCGGCGACCGAGCCAACGGCTTCGGCCCGCTTTGCCGAGAGTCATGCGTGCGTGCTGCGAGTTGCTGACCTGCCCGACCGATGCACGGCAGTTGAGGTGCACCATCCGAACCTCGCCGGAGGGAAGACGAAGCTGGGCGTAGTTGCCGTCCTTGGCCATCAACTGGGCCGCGGTTCCGGCGGAACGGACGAGCTGGGCGCCTTTGCCGATCTTGAGCTCGATGTTGTGAATCATCGTGCCGAGCGGCATGTGGCGAAGGGGCATCGCGTTGCCCGGCTTGACGTCTGCGTGGCGGGACGAGAGCACCTGCTGGCCGATCTGCAGGCCGTCCGGCGCGAGAATGTAAGCCTTTTCGCCATCGGCGTAGTGCAAAAGCGCGATGCGAGCCGAGCGGTTCGGATCGTACTCGATGGCTTTCACCGTGCCGGGCACGCCAATCTTGTTTCGCTTGAAGTCGATTTTGCGGTAGCGCTGCTTGTGGCCGCCTCCACGAAAACGCGAGGTGATCCGCCCTTGGTTGTTGCGACCACCCGTCTGCTTCTTGGAATCGAGAAGCTTCTTTTCGGGCTTCCCGCGTGTGATCATGTCGAAGTCTGGCGCTTCGTAGAAGCGGCGGGACGGCGACGTGGGTTTGAACTTACGGATTGCCATCTTTAGACACCCTCGAAGAAGTCGATCGTCTCACCCTCGCGGAGCGTAACGATGGCCTTTTTCCAGTTTTGGGTTTTCGCGTAGGTCTTGCCCATGCGGCGCATGTGGCCACGCATGACCAGCGTGCGGACGTCGCGCACCGTGACTTTGAACAAAGTCTCGACCGCGTCTTTGATCTGGAGCTTGTTCGCGTCGAGGTCCACCTCGAAGGTGTACTTGTTGTCCTCTTCGCGCAGCTTGGCGCCCTTCTCCGTGAGGTAGATCGGGCGCTTGATGACTCGTTCGGCGTGCATCACTGACACCTTGCTTCCAGAGCTTGGACCGCGGTCTGCGTAAGCACGAGATGCTCGTGACGGAGCAGGTCGTAGAGGTTCACGCCCTCGGGTGGCAGAACCGAATGGCCTTGCAGGTTGCGCGCGCTCAGGCGCAGCTTCTCGTTCTCTTTGGCGTCGACGATGAGCGCTCCGCCGTTGACCTCGAGCTTTTCGAGAACCTCGGCGAGCTTCTTCGTCTTGATCTCGGA
>CAMYJN010000076.1 GCA_947258625.1 uncultured Polyangiaceae bacterium
TCTCCTCGCGCAGCGGCTCCTCTGCGAGCACGGCTTGGAGTTGTTCGATCGCCTCGGCGTGTTCGCCTCGAGCGCGGAGTCGCGCGGCTAGCTCGCGTCGAAGGTCAGCATTTCCGGCACCCTCTTCGAGCCCGCCTCGAAGTGCCTCTATCGCAGCATGCTCGTCCCGGCAGTGGTCCGATAGGACGCGGGCGACTTCGAGGGTTGTGTTCACTCGGCCCAGCTCATCGTCGGCCCGATACTCGCGCAGAGCGTCTGCGTAGGCCCGCCAGTCGCCCGGGCTCGTGCAAAGCGATTCGAGCGTGCGCGCCGCGTCACTCCCCGACCCTTCCAGAACGACTGCGCGTTGGAGCGCGACCTTTGCATTCTCCGAGTTGCCGGTCGCGTGCTCGAGCTGGCCGAGACGAACGAGGGCATCTCCCCGTTCGTCCCCCTCGCTCGTGTCGAGCAGGTGTCGCGTGACCTCGAGGGCCTGCGGCAGTTGCCCGAGCGCTTCGTGAATCAAGGAAAGCTCTTGCAGCGCCGCGGGGTCACCCGGCTTCGTCGCCAGAGCGGCTTCGACGTGGCGAAGAGCCTTGTCAGGCATGTTCAAACGCTCGCGATACAGACGGGCAAGGTCGAGCACGACCCTGCGCGAGCGGCTGTTCCCCGGTGCGGCGGCGAGCAATTGCTCCATCGTGGCCGCTGCCTCGTGCCAAGACTGATTGGCTGCGAAGTGCCGTGCGAGGCGGTCCAATGCATCGAGGTTGCGAGGCTGGACTTTTAGAACGCGTTGCAGCGTCCGGATGGCGGCGGGCAGCTCCTCGAGCTCGATGCTCTGCACCCGCGCAACCGCCAGCCAGAGCGCGCTCGCCCGGTCCACCGATCGCGCGCTCGAAGCGGCCTGGGAAAGTCGGTCCACCAGCGACGACCACGCGGCGTCGATCGTGAGCACGTCCACCAGACCATCGGCGGCCTCCGTGGAATCGGGCCAGAGCTCGAGCGCGTGCTCGAAGTCGTGTCTCGCTCCGTCGTGGTCTCCGATGCGCTCCAAACGAACCAGTGCACTTTGCACGTAGAGCTCCGAAGCAGCTTTGGCATCGCGTTCGGCGTCCGCCTCTCGGCGGAGCGCGTCGACCAGTGCGGTCGGGTCGTCGGTCTCCTCTGCGACGCGGGTGAGTCCGCGAGCTGCGCCGATGTGATACGGGTCTGCGATGGAGGCCGCGCGAAACTGCTCGATTGCCTGCGTGTCTTCTTGCCCTTCGACCCGCTCAGCAAGGCGCGCGCGGTGGGCCGCTGCGACCGCCGGATCCTGCGCCGAGCGCGCGAACAGGGAGTCCACTTCGCGCAGGAGGTCGGCGTCGCCGCGGCCCAGCGCCAAGCGTTCGAGCTCGAGCAGAGCCCCCAAGTCCGAAGGAGCAACCTCGAGGACACGCCGATACGCTCCGACGATATCGTCGTACTCGCCGAGCCCCTGATGCTCGAGAAGCCGAGCGAGCTCGTACAGAGCCGCAACTCGGCCGCTCGGATCTTCGAGCACTTCGGCTTGCGTCGAATACACCGCGCACAGCGATTCCCATGCGCCAACCTGCCGGTGCAGTTGCTCCAAGGCAAGCAGCGCTCCGAGATGTGCCCGGTCGATCTCGAGCACCTGCTCCCACGCTTGAATCGCTTGTCGGTGTTTGTCTTGACGCTCCAAGACCTGCGCTCTGCGCGCGAATAAGGCGATGCGTTGGGTAGGATCTTCGCTGAGCTTGAGCTCGCGCTCCAAGTCGGAAAGCAGATGGGTCCAGTCGTGCTCTTCGGCTCGAACTCGTGCCAAAGCATCGACCGCGGGTCGGTAGCTCGCATCTGCGTTGATCGCGGCCTCGTACGCGGTCATCGCTTTCGTTCGGTCCTCCAGATGCTCCTCGTAGACCTGGCCGAGCAAGAATGCTGCTCGCGCTCGGATCCGAACGGCGCTCGAGTTGCGAAGCTGAAGCTCCAGAACGTCCACCAAATCCGCCCAATCGCCTCGCTCCCGAAGCTGTCGTGCAAGTTCTTGAAGCGAAGGTGCATGGGAGGGATCGACCTTGATCGCCTCGCGGTGATATCGGAGCGCGTCGTCGTCACTCCCCAAGCGATCACGAGAGATCTCGGCCATTTTCTGAAGTAGGGCCACTCGGCGGTGCTTGCTCGGAGCGAGCCTGAGCTCCTGACCGTAGACTTCGAGCAAGTCGTTCCAACGCCCCGCCGCGTAGTAGAGACGCCCCAGACTAGCCAGGGTGGGAACGTGACGGGGGTCCTTGTCGAGCGCGCGGCGGTACCGGGCGATGGCGGCATCGCGGTCATCCAGGTGCTCGTCGAGCACCTCTCCGGCCCGGTGCAAGAGGGCGACCAATCGGTCCCGCTCGACGGTGAGCTCGATTTCATAGTCGAGCGCCTCGAGAAGCTCTCGTGGCCGATGCGCCCGGGAAGCAGACCGCTGCCAAGCTTGGACCGCGGTGAGGTGCGCCGAATCTTGCTGCAGGATCCGCTTGTACGTTTGAGCGGCCAGCGCAGGTTCGTCGAGTGCGTCCTCGTAGATTTGCGCGATCTTGAGGAGGTACGACACCGCTCTCGAACCGCTCGCTCGATCCAACGCGTTTTCGTAAAGTTGAATCAGCTCCTTGGGCTTCTGGACGTCTGAAAGCAGCCGCGCCAGAGCCTTGAATGCCGTGGGGTGGTCCGGCATCGCATTGAGCGAACGTTGATACTGCTCGATCGCGTCGTCGATCGCGTTGAGCCTGGTTTCGTAGATCTCGGCTGCGCGTGCATGTGAATCCGCCCTCCGCTCCGCGTCGGTCGTATACCGCGCTTCTTGAAGACACATCTCGACGAGCTTCGGCCAGGCACCACGAATGCGGTACAGCAAGCTCAATGCTTGCAGGCTCGAGAGCGAGGTAGGGTCAAGCTCGACCGCTCGCTCGTGCCAGCTGATGGCCTGATCCACGTCGCGAAGCTCCTCTTCGTAGAGACGGGCGATGCGTTGCGTATAGGTCAGCTTCTCTGCTTCGTCGTCGGTTGTTTCTGTGAGCGCTTCCAGGGTTTCGACCAGGGCTTGGAGGCGCTGTCCGGATTCGTAATGGCGGGCGAGCTCGCCGAGGATCAACGGATCGCCCGGCTGAAGGCTTCGCGCCTGCTCAAGCGCGTGGATGGCATCATCCCGATTCCCTAGGAGCTCTGCGTGGATGCGCGCCGCGCGGTAGAGCGACGACGCCTTCAGGTCGGGTTCAGCCGCCAGCTGAGCCTCCGCTTCGAGCGTGCGTATCAAGTCTCGCCAGCGCCGTTGCCCGTAGTATAGTCGTTTCAGCGCTTGCACCGCGATGACGGCATTTGGGTCGAGTTGGAACGCCGTCTCGTAGAGCTCCGCCGCTTGCTCGGGACGCTGTTGCCGGCTTTCGAGCAACTGCGCCCGTCGGATGATCAACGCCGCGCGGTGCGCGTCATCGGATGTGGCCGCATTGGCGAGCTCCGCAAGATTGCGATCGACGTCCGGCCAGAGTTGTTTGGCGAACGACCGCTGTTCGGTAGCTCGTAGAATCGCTGCGTGCGAGCGGTCCAATGCGCGCGCCGTATGATAGGCTTCCTCTGCCGCTTCTCGATTGCCGAGTACGTCTTCGAGCAGACGCCCCTTCAACAGGTACAGCGTCGCCTTGTCGCTTGGCCGACGCGTTACGCGCGCCTCGGCGTCGAAGAGCGGAAGCGCCTCGGTGAACATTCGGCCGCCGAGAAGGAGTCGGCGCGTCGCGCGAATCGCGGGGACGTAGTCCGGCGCTCGCTCCAAGGTCGCCTGGTAGTATTCGAGGGCGCGTCGCGCATCCTTGAGTGTTCCTTCGCAGCTGCGCGCCATCTCGAAGTACAGGCGGGCCGCACGCCGAACGTCCGGCTGTTGGTCCAGCTCGCGCTCGCACTCTGCGATCCAGTCGCGGGCTCGCCGCGTGCGATCGGCTTCGGACAGCCCGGACCGTTGCGCCCCGCGATGCCCAGTAGCGCGGGGCAGGGCCGGAGGAATCGCCGACACAGGCTCGTCGACGAGGTCGTCTTGACCTAGCGCCTGCGTCACCTCACGGCGAAATCCCGTGTTGTCCCCATCCTCCCGCACCATGGTGGCTTACATGCTACTCCGGCTGAGCGAAGATCGCATCGGCCCTCAGGGGTGGACGGACACCCTACATCTGAGCAGGTATCCTAGGCGGCAGGCGCCAGGTCTTTGAGCTCTTCCGCAAGCTTTTTCTTCGCTCTGGCCTCGAGTTGCCGGGCTCGTTCGCGGCTCACCCCGAGCTCGCGTCCGAGCGAAGCAAGTGAGGCCGAATCGTCGCTGAGAATGCGCTTCTCTACGATCAGCCGCTCTCGATCGTCGAGCACCGAAAGCGCGCCTGCGAGACGCAGTTGAATCCCACTCTGCCGGCGTTCACGAGCAACGACCTGGTCCTGTGGTTCGGCGGAGCCGGGCAGCATCTCGACGAGGGTCGAATCCGAATCATGGTACGCCGGCGCATCGAGCGAGATTTCCCGCTGGTCCAACCGTCGCAAGAGCTCCGTCATTTTGGCCGGAGTCGTGTCGAAATCGGACGCTAGCGTCGCAATCAGCTCTTCAGGATCGGCGATGACATTCGACAGACGCGCTCGCTCGCGGCGCAGACGGAAGAACAGCTTCGAGCGGAACGGCCCAGAGCCGGCGCCGATCATCGTGCTGGACCGAACGACCGCCTCGAGGACAAACGCGCGAATCCAGTATCCTGCGTAGGTCACGAAGCGCGTCCCGCGATGCGGATCGAACTTTCGCACAGCGGTCACGAGGCCCACGCTGCCCTCGGCAATCAGGTCGCCCAGCGTCACTCCGTACCGGCGGTACTGGAGGGCGATCGCGACGACGTAGCGCAGGTTGGCTTCCACGAGGCGATCGGTCGCGTCTTGATCTCCCTCGCCCGCGCGAAGCGCGAGCTCGTGCTCGACTTCACGGGACAGCTTGGGGATGGCCCGGACTTGCTGGATATAGCGATCGAGGGATGCGGATGACTGCATGATGTGTCCTATATGCGAAAACTACCGTTACGTTACGTCAGTGTGCAGCCGGAGCAATGTCTATGTCGTGTCCAACTATCTGCGAACAAACTTAGACAAAAGTGAGACAGACGCAAGTAAATAATGGAGCAGAAGTTGCTCAGCGGGGACATCAAGCTGAAATTACAGGGGAATCAGGTGGCGAAACTGGAGCCGCACCCACAGGTTTGGCTTGCCTGTGGATTCTGAAACTTGAACCCAGCGCCCTGGAGGCCCTCGACATAATCGATCTCGGTGCCTTCGACGTACTGCGCACTCATCATGTCCACGTAGATCGGGATGCCATGTGAGTTGAAGGTCTGATCCAAATCGGATGTTTCGTTCTCGAAGAACAAATCATAAGAAAAACCAGCGCATCCGCCGCCGATGACCCGCACTCGAAGCCCCTGATCGGCCAAGCCTTCGGCGTCTCGGATTTCTTTGACTTTGTCTGCAGCTCGGTCGGTGAGGGTCAGCATGGGGCTAATATAAGGTCGGAGAGGGGATCGCGCCAGCGCCACGCGTTCCGTATCGTCAGGTCCGCTCCGGACACACCCCCGGCCCTGTTTCCACCGGCCCGAGGGCGCGCGCGGCGAGCCCCGCTACCACGAAGCTTTCCGGGGCTTCCGATTCGTGTCCCCGCTTCAGAAAGCCTAGTGCCCGCACGCCCTCTGCACCCACGGCGGCGGACGTGACCTCGCCGACGACCGCGTCGTTGACGGCAATGGGGGTCTTGGCCGCCGGGGCCACCGAGCCTTCGATCGCCCAACGCCAAAGGACCTTGGGGGCCTTGCCCCGATTCTCCAGCATCACGACCGTCTCTTGACCGATGTAGCAGCCCTTTTTAAAGGAGACGGCGAGTGGGTTCAGGCCGCTTTCCTGAGGGTAGGTCCAGTCGCCGAAATCCACGCCGAAGCGGGGCCGTCCGCGAAGGACATGAGCCTGAGCCCAGGCCTCGCTGCTGACGGCGCCGCCACCAAGCTCGCGACCGCGCGCGATGAGGCTGGTCAGCTCCGACTCGAGCGCTGCGTCCGCCACCACCCATTGCCGACCTCCGAGGCCGAGCCGGTCCGCAAGCCATCCATCGCCCCGTAGCTCGTTCGAACGAGGCCCCTGAGCGGCGATCACGTGCAGGTCTTTTCGATGCTCGAGATCGACGTCCTCCATGATGATGTATCGATCGAGGCGTTCGAGAAGAGCGTCAACCTTTGCGGCAGGGACGTCGAGCCAAAGCTCGCCTTCCCGAATGAGGACGTAGACGTCTGCCAAAATTCGCCCCTTCAAGGTGAGCACGAAGCCGTACACCGAGCTCCCGGGCTCGACGTCTTTGAGCTGGTTCGTGACCTGCCCTTGCAACCAGTCGTGCGCGTCGTCCCCGGCGACCGAAACGATCGCGCGGTCGTCGAGGGCAATAACGCCCACGGAGCGTTCCAACCAGGCGAGCTCGTTTGCTTGGGCCATCAGGCCAGTATTGGTGCGCCAGCCGCACACAGGCAAGCGCCGGGCTTAGCTCTCGAGCGGCTCGATGTGGGCCGCGTGAAGAGCACGCAGACCGGCCTGGGTTCGCACGAGGGCTGCGCCGTCATGATCGATGCCCTCGAACATACCTTCGCCGCCTTCAAATCGGATTCGTTCGCCAAGAAGCGCGAGGCTAGGCCGAAGGGCGTCCACCACCACAGCTGCGCCGTCCTTGACGAGCCGGTTTACCCAGCGCTCCATATGAAACAGGACGGCGGCCAGCACTTCGGCGCGATCCAATGGATTCTCGCCGGGCGCTTCGGCTCGCAGTGACGTGGCCACGCCTTCGAGCGCCTCGGGCCATTGCATGCGGTTCACGTTGAGCCCCACGCCGATGATGACCGAATCGATCCGTATCCCAAGCGTCCGGCTTTCGACGAGAATGCCAGCGCACTTGCGTCGATCGATCCAGATGTCGTTCGGCCACTTCACCTGGACGGCCCGGCCGTGTACGAAGCTGGCCGCCGCGTCGCGAACCCCGAGCCCGCTCGCAAGCGTCACCAATGCAGTCGAGGCGGGTTCGACCGAGGGGCGGGCGATCACCGAGAAATAGAGGTCGGAGCGCGGCGGCGAGTCCCACCGCCGCCCGTGCGCGCCGCGCCCACGAGTTTGTTGGCCGGCAAGCACCACGTGGCCGTCATCTGCACCGTCCGCAGCAGCGGAAGACGCATCGTCCATCGTCGATGCGCTACTCTCTTTGATGGTCAACGACCGGCCCCAGCCACCACGGATCAACTCGCCGAGTCGCTCGGGCTGCAGATCCTCGACCACGGGCTAGCTCCAGTCCAAGCCGAGATCACAGGCTGGCGACGAGTGAGTAAGCGCGCCGACGCTAATGACATCGACGCCGAGTGCGCCCAAGCGAGCGACGCGATCGAGGGTGATGCCGCCCGACACTTCAACGAGCGCCCGGCCAGCTACGAGGGTGAGCGCGGCACCCACCTGCTCGTCGTCGAAATTATCCAGCATCACGATGTCGGCTCCCGCGGCCAGCGCTTCCTTCAGCTGCCCCGGAGTGTCGACCTCGCATTCGATGCGGCAGGTGTGTGGCGCATAGGCTCGCGCCCGCTGAATCGCGTGACGGACGCCACCGGCCGCGGCGATGTGGTTGTCCTTGATCAAAACGGCAGCACCCAAATCTTCGCGATGGTTGTGGCCACCACCGCAGCGAACTGCATAGCGTTCGAACGCACGGAGCCCGGGGGTGGTTTTTCGGGTGTCGGTGATTCGGGTCGACGAACCCTCGGGCAAGGCGTCGACGAAACGCTTCGCCATCGTCGATACGCCGGTGAGGCGTTGCATGAAGTTGAGCGCGACTCGCTCGCCAAGCAGAATCGACGTCGCGGGCCCGGAAATCGTGGCGAGCGTCGTGCCCGCTCCGCAGGGCTCGCCGTCCTCCACGTGCCTCTCGACATCGACGAGAAGGTCGAGCTGCGCATACACCTCTTCGAGAATCGGAAGCCCGCAAACGACGACGGGCTCGCGGCAGTTGAGCTTGGCCGTGCCGATCGTGGTCGATTCGACGCATGCCTCGCTGGTCAGGTCTCCGCGGTCGATGTCTTCGGAAAGCGCGCGACGAACCGTTTCCGTGAGAATGGGGGGAGCGGGCGGAGTGACCTGCATACCGCAGTTATAGCCAACTCCGCGTGAGAATCTCGGAATAAAGGTTGC
>CAMYJN010000077.1 GCA_947258625.1 uncultured Polyangiaceae bacterium
ACCGGATGAGCCTGCGCGTACCAGCCATCCAGGTGTTCCACGAATCCTTTGCTCGAGGGGTTGGGTCGGTAGAAGTCCGGGTAGGGCTCGGACGCGCGGCCGAACGCCCGCTGCCAGAGCTTTCGCCGCTGCAAGTTGTAGGCGTGCTGCAGCGCGTGCCCTGCCTCGTGGCGAAGCAGGCGCATGCACTCCACGCGAGTGCCGCCCTCTACCTCGAACATCATCTGCCGTTCGAGCCGCATCAGCCGGGGATGCGCGAGATAGAACGGCACCCCGACGCCAGGAATGCCGTCCGGAGAGCACCACTCATCGCTCAGCCAGAAGTGGATACGAAAGCGCCGAAGCCCAGCCATGTCCAGCTCTTCGCGAAGGCGTCCCACGCAGTCTTCGAGCCAGGTGTCCGCAATGGTGAGACCGAGCTCGCTCAAGCGAACGTCCAAGAGCTCCTCGGTTGGCAGACTTTCCCAGTCGATGGGCACAGCGGGCGCAGCTTGACGGATCTATCTGCACACCACAACAGCCTCGAGACGCTCAGTCGAGCTCGTGACAGTAAATGCCGCGCCAACCGTCGAAACATTCGCACTCGAACGAGCCATACTCGTTGTTGCAGCTCTCGGTGCCGAACGCATTGCAGAACCCGAAGCCAAAGGCGCATTCGTCGATGTCGCCACACTCGAGCACAGGCGTTTCCCAGGTCCCGTCGACTTGGCAGGTGACGCTGGCATAGCCCGGCCCAAACCCCCACTGGCAGCTGAAGACGACGACATCGCCGAATTCGGTGCCCGTGACCTCGCCGGTCTCGGAGTTAGGCGGCCCTTCGGGTGGGCTTCCGCAGCCAACCGGGACGTTGCAGTTCGTGCCTTCGAAACCGGGCTCACAGACGCAGACGACTTGGCCGGAGCTGTCATCGCAGCTTCCGTTGACGCACGCGTTTGGAGTCTCACAACTCAGCAGTTGAACCGTGCACAGTCCGCCCTGGTCGATTGCCCATCCTTCGAGGCAGTCGCACGAGGGCGAGCGAACCCGATCGAGGCAGTCGCCGTTCATGCAATTGACGCCCACGCAGTCGTCGATCCATTCCGAGCAGCTCGGACCCGTGTAGTCCACGGGCTCACAAAAGCAGTCGGTCACGACGCAAACGCCGCCGTGCTCGCAAGCCGGTGTACAGCTCGCGCGCGGTCCTGGACCTTCTAAGCCAGCGAGTCCGCTTCGATCCACGAAGCAGCCGGCCAGCGCGACCAGCGCGACCAGCGCACAAACCCCAAGCGCCTTGTTCACGCTTTTGCCCACGCCTCAATGAAACAAAACCACACAGGGCCGGCCAGGGTGACATGTGTGATCTTGTAGGCTCGTCTACCAGGGAAGCCGTTCCCCGTTGGCGTGCCAGAAACCCCCAGAGTCCTCGAGGCGAAGCCCGTCGATTCGCGAAATCAAGCCCTTGGCCGATTCAGAGGCTGGGATGCCGTGGTGGCCGGTCATGCCCGTCGCGACCATGCCCGGGTGAAGGATCGCGACCGCGATGCCCCTGCCGCGAAAGTCGTGTGACAGGTTCACGCCAGCCATGTTCAACGCGGATTTCGCCATGCGGTACCCGTAGTAGCTGCCGGAGCCGTTATCCCCGATCGAGCCCATCCGGCTGGTGATGAGTATGATCTTCGAGCCCTTTTTGAGATGCCGGGACATGATCGAAGTGACGCGCAGGGCGCCGAGGGCGTTGACTTCGAAGTGCTGCCGGATTCGGTCGAAGTCGAGGCCGTCGAAGGACTCGTTTCCAAAGATGCCAGCGTTGTTGATGAGCACGTCGATCCGGGTGTCGCCAAGCTCCTGAGACACCGCTTCCAGGGCGGCCTGGTCGGTCACATCGGCCTTCTCGAAGACTCGGACGTCGAGCGCCTGGAGCTCCGGGCTTGCTTTTCGACAAAGCGCGATGATGTCGTCGCCGCGCTCGCGGAGCTGGCGGCTGAGCTCGAGGCCGATGCCCTTGTTCGCGCCCGTGATCAATACCGTTGCCATGCAGCCCTCCTAGGTTTGAAGGCTATCATAGGGCCGCTAGCGTCGTGTCGAGCCCAAGGCGTTCATCGAATGGGGACGCAGAGCCGGTCCCTTGCGATGATCTCACATCCGAAGCCGGCTGGGACGTCGCAGTCGGCGTCGAATTCGCAGCGCTCCACACAGACCCGCGCGCCGATCGGACCGCCGAGTATCGCATGATCCAGACACGCGCCGGGCAGGCCGTTGAATTCGGAGACTGGACAATCGAGATCGTCGAAGCAGCCGACCGTGCAGATCGCGTTCACGAAATCGGTGTAACGATCGGCGGGCAAGGCGAGCTCTTCGCAGTACTCGCCAGCAAAACAGTCGATGTTCGAGTAGCAGACTTCGTAGGTGATCGCCTTAGGCCCCGGCTCGAAGACATCATCGTAGTCTCCAATGAAAATGCAGCCGGAAAGCATCGAGGTGAACACTGCGATTCCCAACCATGTAGCACGTCGAATTAGATTAAGTTTCATGGTGAAAGCCCTCTCTAAGTAGATAGACGCCCCCGCCTGCCAGCGATTCAACTGAGCGCTTCCCCTTTTATTTCGTTGTGAATTGCGGCCTGATTCCGCTCTCTACAAGCGCCCCGTACGGGTGGTATCGTGCCTCACCATGGCGACCCCCGGACGCGCACGGCTTCTATTCATCGATGGCTTCATCAACGTCGTGTTGGGCGTCGCGCTACTATGCTTCGATCCCGTTGCGGGGTGGCTGGGTGTTCCTGCCTCCGATACCCTGTTCTACCCAACGATCCTTGGCGCCGTCTTGTTTGGAATCGGCATCGCGCTGTTCTGGGAAGGCATCCGTGGCGACACACAGCCAGGGGGCCTCGGTCTTGCCGGGGCCGTTGCGATCAACCTCTGTGGCGGCTTGGTGCTGACCGCCTGGCTGCTTTTCGGCGATCTAATTCTGCCCCTTCGAGGTCGAGTGATTCTGTGGGGCTTGGCCTCGATTCTGGTGCTGATCAGCCTCGTGGAACTCAGTATGCGTGCCAAGCACCGTCCGGATGGCTTGCGCTAGCTAGCCGCAAGCGCTTTTTCCGGCTCGGCGGCCCGAGTAGACGCAGTCGGCGATCGACAGGCCGCTGACATATTGGCGGGAGCAAATGCCAACGGCGTTGCGCCCCGCCGCATACAAACCGGGGATGACGCCTCCGTTTTCGCTCAGGACTTGGCCGGTCTTTTCGTCGACCGCGAGCCCGCCGAGCGTCATCACCGCGCAGAGGTGGCGCTTCGAGCCGAGTGAGCAGTCGATCGCGTAGTACGGACCCGCGTTGAGCGGGTGGACACTGTCGGGCGCTTTGTCGAAGCGGTCCCTGTAAATTCCCTGCGCCACGGCGTTGTTTTCATCGAGTGTCTTTTGAAGGGACTCGCGCGGCACATCGATCATCTTCGCCAAGGCATCGAGGTCGTCGGCCTTCTTGCAGTTGAGATAAAGGTTCATGAGCGCGGCCGCGCGCTGAAACCACTGGAGCTCGCCCGACTTGGACTGCGCGTGGGCGAGCTTCTTGAGCTTCTCATCGATGATGAGCGTGGCGACGCCGTGATTCTCTTCTACCATCGCCTCGCCGATCTTCGCGCCATACCAAAATTCATTCGCAAAGCGCTCCCCCTTGTCGTTGACCAGCACGCCTTGTGCAAATGCATTTGGCGGGTAGAGAAAACGCCACGCCGAGGCGCGATGCATCTGCTCGAGCTTCCCCCCCGCGCTTTGGCCGAGACGAATCCCCAGGCCGTCGTCACCCGCCGTTCCGAGGGGCAGCCCGGGGACGAACTCCGGAAGGTGCTCGGCGACCATTTCACGATTGAAGACGAAGCCGCCGGCGCAGAGGATCAGGCCGCGACGGCTTCGAATCCGCTTCGGCTTCGAGTGCCGGCTTTCGATGCTGTCGCATCGCCTCCGAAGCCATCCGGCCAGGCCGGGCGCGATCTTCGCGATTGCGGTCTCCAAGTCGTGCAGCCGCTTGTGAAGGCTTCGCCAGAAGCGCGAAGCGATCCATTGGTACTCCGCGCCGAGCACCCGGCCGCTTCGATCGACGATCAAGCGGCTGACGCGCGCCTGCAGCTCGATTCGCACGCCTTCCGCGATCGCTGTTTGCCGAAGCGGTTCGATGATGTTCGCGCCCGGAAAGGCTCCACCGTCGGCGCGGTGGCCTCGCGGGGCCGGCTTCGCTCGATCGCTGTAGGGAGAAAAGGTCTCGTTGCCGGAGTAGTAAAGATGGTACTCGTTGGTCGGATACGAGGTCTTGATCGGGCAGAGATTCGGCAGGAACGGAACGCCGCGGTCGGTCAGCCACTTCACGTTGGCTGCGCTGGTCTCGCAGAAGTCTCGCAGTGTCTCGTCCAAGACGGCGTCCTGAACTTCCATCGATAGATAGCGGTACATGTTCTCCACCGTGTCCTGGACACCCGCCTCTTCCTGAATGTGGGTGCCGCCTCCCGCGTAGAACACTCCTCCGCTGATCGACGTGGCGCCGCCTCCTTCGAAACGGTCCAAGAGAACCACGTCGGCGCCGTGCTCACGCCCTTCGATAGCGGCTGTGATGCCTGCGGCGCCCAAGCCCACGACGACCAGATCTGCGATGTCGTCCCAGTGCGCGCCTTCTACGTCTTTGACTACGATCGGGCTCAGGCTGCTCATCTGGATTGCGCAAGCTAGCATGCCGGTTCAAGTTCGGTAGCGACCCATGGAGCTCCCCGTCGATCCGAATCAAGTCGGTCCCGTCTGCCTGGTGACCGGCGGAAACGGCTACGTCGGCAAGCATCTCGTCCGCCGGCTCTTGGAGTTCGGCTGTGAAGTCCGCGCGCTCGATCTTGCGCCATTTCAGGCCGACGTACGGGTCGAGAGCATCGTTGGCGACATCCGGCGGATGAGCGATCTCGGCCAAGCCTGCGAGGGCGTGGACACCGTTTTTCACACTGCTGCGATCATCAACACCCTGACTCTCGCGCGGGCGAGCGTTCGACGCTTGGTCTACGGCGTCAACGTTCTCGGAACCGAATGCGTGATCCGCGCCTGCCAGGCCGCCGGCGTGAAGAAGCTCATCTTCACCAGCTCGATTACCGTTTCGGTCGATGGCCCGATTCGCGAAGGAGACGAGACGGCGCCCTACGTCGGAACCAACGGGCTGCCCGACCTCTATTCGCAGACCAAGAGCCGCGCCGAAAAGATGGTCCTCGAAGCCGACGACCCCAAGGGCCTCCGAACGGCGGCGGTTCGGCCGGGGGGTGTATGGGGGCCCGGTGAGGGCGCCATGATGGTGCATGATTTCCTCGAGCACCTCGCTGCTGGGCAGTTCAAGCTCAAGATTGGCGATGGGAAATCCGTCACGGACAACGTTCACGTCGATTCGGTAGTCGACGTTCACTTCCTCGTGGCCAAGAAGCTCGGTGAGGAGCCCGGGCTAGTCGGAGGGCAAGCGTACTTCGTGAGCGACGACGAGCCGACCAACCCCGTCGACTGGTACCGGCCGATCGTCGAAGGCCTGGGGTACTCGTGGCCGAAGCTCCACATCCCTCGCTCGCTAGCCTATGGCATCGCGTATCTCGGGGAAGTCGCCCATTATTTCGGTGGCCCGTTTCCGATGCTCACCAGGCGTTCGGTCTTGGCGATCTGCAACGACGCCTCGTTTCGCGTCGACAGGGCCCGCACCGAGCTCGGCTACGAGCCCCGAACCAGCGCGGCGAAGGGCATACCCGAGCTGATGCCGGAGTTCCGAGCGACACACGACCGCTTGAAGGCGGCGCCATGATCAAGCTCATCTACTTACTCTGGCCTCGGCGGCCTATGGAGCCCGCGACGCGCCGATTGGTGCTGCTCGAGCGCTGCGCGCCGAAGCTTCTCGATTCTGGCGCGCGGTATCTGCTGATGAACATCGATGACGACTTCGCCACCGTGCCGTCACCGACGCCGACGACCAAGCTCACCGATCCGTTTGCGGCCGAGGTCAGCATCTGGGTTGACGATCTAGAAGTCCGCGGCGATCTCGAAGCGACTTTGCTCGACGCGGACTTCGACATCGCCGGCTATCGCGTCCGCGAGCACCTCTACACCGACTATGGCGGCAACGAGCACGGCACGCCTCGTGACTGGCCCGATGGGGAGCGCTCGCCATACATCATTTCGGTGACTCCGCTGGAGCGACCAAAGCGAATCCCGAAGGACCGCTGGATGCGGCACTGGTTTAATCGTCAGGGGCCGATGTCTGAAAAGATGCAGCCGCGAGCCCGTTATGTCCGAAACGTCGTGGAGGAGGTCCTTACGCCGGGCGCTGTGCCGTACGAAGGAATTGTCGAAGAATCCTGGCCATCGCCGAAACACATGACGAATCAGTACATGTTTTATGGGGCCCGAAATCGATTCGAGCTCCTCAGGAACATGGGGATCATGATGCAAAGCGTGGCGGCTTTCCTTCCGATCTGGAAGATCACCAGCGTCACCATGAGCGAATACTTCATCCGCAGCCGGGGCGCCTAGAGGGTCGCTTTCCGCTGGACCGGAGGCCCGATCGTGTGGATACACTCTCCGCTCCGATGCAAACCGATCGACGTGATTTCCTCAAGCTGTCCGTGGCCGGGGCCGCCGCGCTTTCAACGATGAGTGCGGGTGCGACCCTGTCGGGTTGTACGTCCGCCGGGCCTGCGTCCGGCATGAAGCTCCTTCGTCCCGAAGACGTAGAGCTCTTGCGCGCCCTGACTCCTGCCGTGATGAAAGGCAAGATCGCGCCGGGCGACACCACCGCGATCGAACAAACCCTCAAATCGTTCGATACCTTGCTGGTCGATCTCTCCGAGCCGGTCGTTGCAGGCGTGCATCAGGTCTTTGACGTGCTGAGCTTTGGGCTGAGCCGCGGGCTCATGACGGGCCAGTGGTCTTCTTGGTCCAAGGCTTCGTTGGATGATGCCGAGAGCGCGCTGGCGCGTTTGCGCGACAGCGGCATCGGCCTGTTAAACGCGATCTACGCGGCGGTCATCAGACTCACCATCAGCTCGTATTACCTGATTCCTGAGAACGCACTGACGACAGGCTACCCTGGCCCGCCCAAGAAGGTCGCAAGTCCAGTGCCTATCGTGGCTCCGACGCCGGAGAAGGTCACGCCATGACCGATCTCTCTCAAGTCATTCTCGGCAGCAGCACCGACCCGTACAACAAGGCGGCCGAACGCGGCTGGGACATCCGTGACGCCAGCAAGCTCACGTCTTCACTCGAGCTCGAAGCAGATGTGGTCATCGTGGGGACCGGCGCCGGCGGAGGTACGGCGGCCGAGACCTTGAGCAAGGCTGGGCTGCGTGTGGTTTTACTCGAAGCGGGGCCCCTCAAGACCTCGAGCCAATTCGATATGCAGGAGCGCGCGGCCTACCGCGACCTCTATCAAGAAGGCACGGGTCGCGGCACCAAAGACGGGGGCATGGTCATCTTGCAAGGCCGCTCGGTCGGAGGCTCCACGACGGTCAACTGGACGACGAGCTTCCGCACCCCGCCCGAGACGCTGAAGTTTTGGGCGGAACACATGGGTGTGAGCGGCTGCTCGGTCGAAGAGATGGCGCCGTACTTCCAGTACATGGAGCAGCGTCTCAACATCCACAAATGGCCCCAGGTGCCCAACAACAACAACACCATGTTGCAGCGCGCGTCGGAGAAGCTCGGCTACTCCTGGAACACGATTCACCGCAACGTGCGGGGCTGCTTAAACCTCGGCTACTGCGGGCTTGGTTGCCCGGTCGACGCGAAGCAATCCATGCTCGTCACGACGATTCCGGAGGCCTTGGATCACAAGGCCACGCTCGTGCACCGCGCGCGCGTCGTGAACGTGCTGCGCAAGGGCGACGTCGTGACTGGGGTCGAAGCGGAGGCCCTCACCGCGGACGTTCGAGGGACGACCGGGCAAAAAGTCACCGTTCGCGCCACGCGAACCATCTTGGCGGGTGGCGCGATCAACTCGCCGGCGGTCTTGCTGCGATCGAACGTCCCCGATCCGTACGGCCTCGTCGGGAAGCGCACTTTCTTGCACCCGACGACGCTCACCATGGCGATCTACGAAGAATCGATCGACCCGTATTATGGAGCGCCGCAGTCGATCTACTCTGATCACTTCCAGTGGCAGAGCGTCGACATGGGCCCAGTCGGGTTCAAGCTCG
>CAMYJN010000078.1 GCA_947258625.1 uncultured Polyangiaceae bacterium
TAATCCTGATTTCGGCGATCTACGGCTCGTCGATTCTGTTTGGCGTCTGGCTCCTTCGCGGCCGTCGTGAGACTCGCGTCGCGACGGCGATCACCACCCTCGACGTCCTGCTGATCACGGGACTCGTCTATCTGACCGGGGGCGCGGGGAGTATTTTCTCCTTCCTCTACGGCGCGCAGATTCTAACGGCTGCGCTCACGCTCGGAACGGGCGCCGCGTACTACACCGCGGCAGCGAGCCTTGCCTGTTACTTCCTGCAGGCTCTCGCCCTCAATCTCGGCTGGCTTCCGCCACCGCCAGACCAGCCTCTGAGCCACTACATTCTCAGCTCACGCGACTTCCAGTTGGCTCTGGTCAGCAACATGGTCGGCATCGCAGCCGTTGCGCTGCTGGCAACCAATCTCGCGCGGCGCGCACAAGTCGCCGGCGCGCGCCTCATCGAAGCAGAACAAAGCACTGCGCGCCTCGTCCGGCTCAACGATGACATCGTTCGTTCGATTGCGTCGGGTCTCATCACCGCGGATGACGACGGACACATCTTGGGACTCAACCGAGCGGCCGTGGAGATCCTGCGGGACCGTACCGGCTCGCTCCTGGGGCAGCCCCTTTCAAAGGTGCTTCCCGAGTACGGTGCCAAGCGTCTGAGCGAGCCTCCAAGGCGCGCCGAGGCAATCGGGAGGCGCGCGGATCGAAGCAAGTTTCCGATGGGATACACACTCAGCTCGCTGCTGGACGCAGATGGAAATCCTTCTGGTCTGCTTCTCGCATTCCAGGACCTGACGGAGATCAAGACCCTCCGCAATCAAGCGGAACGGGCCCAGCGCTTCGCCGCTCTCGGACAGCTTGCGACCGGTTTGGCCCATGAGATTCGGAACCCCCTGAGCTCGATCTCCGGCTCTGTGGAGATGGTTCGTGAGGGCAATGCGCTGAGCAGCGAGGATGCACGCTTGCTCGGCATCGTCATTTCGGAAGTCGAGCGACTCAACTCACTGGTCACCACCATGCTCCAGGTGGGCCGGCCAAGTCAGATCCAAACCGAGGCGCTCGACCTGCGTTCGATCGCCGGCGAAGTCGTGGCCGTCGCGCGCGGCGAAGCGACAGCCAGCAACGGCTTGGACATCGACGAGATCGAACCGGATGAGCCCGTCGTCGCGATCGTCGATCCGGATCGAATGCGACAGGTCGTTTGGAACCTCCTCAAGAATGCTCTACAGGCGTCGCCTCGCGGCGGTAGGGTCGAGGTGCGGACTGGAAGAGATCCAAAGGGTCGAGCCTTCCTGGAGGTTGCCGACGAAGGCCCTGGAATCGAGGAGGCTCAGCGGGAGCGCCTTTTTGACATGTTCTATTCCGGTAGACGCCACGGCGTCGGTCTTGGGCTAGCCCTGGTTAGGCAGATCGTCGACCAGCACAAAGGGCGCATCGAGATCGTCGATCGGGACGGCCCCGGCACATGCTTTCGGGTCACGCTGCCGACCAACGAGGACTCGGTCAGACCGCCCCCAAGAGCTCCGACAGCCGAGCGCCCGGGTCCTCATAGCGCATGAGGCCTTCGCCGATCAGCACGGCATCTGCACGACTTTGAGCGACCTCTCGAAAGTCGTCGGCTGACCGGACGCCACTCATGAACACAGCGACGCAGTTTGCTGGAATTCGCGCGATGCAGTCGCGTGCCGCGCTCATGTCGACGTCGAACGTACTCAGATCGCGTGCGTTGACACCGATGATGGTCGAACCCGCCGCAACCGCCCGCTCCACTTCGGCAGAGCTCGCAGCTTCGACGACCGGTTCCATACCGAGCTCTCGAATCTGCACGACGAGCGCATGAAGGTCGGAATCCGAAAGAGCGCGGACGAGCAACAAGACCAGCGACGCGCCAACGTCGTACGCCAGATCGACTTGGACGGAATCGAGCACGAAGCCCTTGTAGAGCACCGGAACGCTCACCACCTCCGCGACCCGCCGCACCAATAGGGGCGAGCCTCCGAAGCCGGGTCCGTCGGCCAAGACGCTAACGGCCGCCGCCCCAGCACGCTCGTACGCTCGGGCGACCCTCACGCCCTCGCCCGCGCTCCAGGGACGGATTTCACCCGCACTTGGACTTCGAAACTTAACCTCGGCCAGCACCGAAGGAGCAGCGCCCGGTGCTCGACTCAGGGCGCGAATTCCTCGTTTGGACCTCTCGCGTTGAGGCGGCCGCTCGACAGCTCGCATGGCACCGACGTGGCGGCGTCGCCTCGCGTTTTCACGACGTTTGCGCGCGAGAATTTCGGAGAGGAAATCGGTCATGCGCTTTGCGTGAAATGAGCCCAGCGTTCGAGGGTTCGTTTCGCGTCTCCACTGTCGATCGCGTCGGCTGCCCGTTCCGTCGCCACCCTCAGATCGTCTGCAAACCCCGTGACACGCAGCGCGGCAGCCGCGTTCAGGAGGACAGCCACCCGTGCCGGCCCCTGCTGACCATCCAAGACACCGCGAATGATTTCGGCGTTACGCACTGCATCCCCCCCGGCCAGGGCTTCGACCGGCACTTGTGAGAGCCCGAAATCACCGGGGCGGACCTCCAACCTGCTGACTTTGCCGTTCGCCCACTGCGCAACCCAGGTCGGCCCCGACGGGGACACTTCATCGAGTCCGCCCTCGCCGTAAACGACCCAAGCCGCGGTCAAACCGAGTGAACCCAGAGCCTGGGCCAGTTGCTCGAGCCGGGTGGGGTCGTAGACGCCAACCAGCTGATGGCTCGCCGAGGCCGGATTCGAAAGCGGCCCAAGCAGATTGAACAGGGTGCGGACGCCTAGCTCCCGGCGCACCGGTGCGGCGTGTCGCATCGCGGCGTGGTGGCTTGGCGCGAACAGGAAACCAATCCCGACCTCCTCGATACATTTCACCACTTGCTGTGGCGCGAGGTCGATGCGGACGCCCAGCGCTTCGACGACGTCGGCGCTTCCGGCCTTCGAGGACACCGCACGGTTTCCGTGCTTTGCAACCGCGACACCAGAAGCCGCCGCCACGATGGCCGCCGCAGTGGAGATGTTGAACGTGTGCAGGCCGTCTCCGCCTGTCCCGCATGTATCGAGAAGTGGGCCATCGACCTCCGGTCGAATCGCCCCGCAGTGCTTGCGAAGCGATCGGGCCGCCGCGGCAATTTCGTCGGCAGACTCGCCCTTCATGCGGAGCGCCACCAGGAACGCCGCGATTTGGGCGGCCGAGGCTTCACCCTCGAGGATTGCGTCCATCACGGCTTCGACATCGTCGGGGGACAAATCGTGACCTGCCACGATTTCCTTGATCGCGGTCGAGATCACGAGGCCCCCGCGTCCGGAAGCGACTTCAACCAGTTTCGAATCAAGTGGTGGCCATGCTCGGTCAAGAACGACTCGGGATGGAACTGCACGCCCTCGATCGGGAGGTCGGAATGACGGATTCCCATGACCTCGTCCCGGTCGGTCCAGGCCGTGACCTGGATGACGTCGGGAATCGTGTCGCGTTTGACAATGAGAGAATGGTAGCGCGTCGCGGTCAGAGGGCTCGGTAGATTCTCAAAGACGCCGTGTCCTTCGTGAAGGATCTCGGAGGTGCGCCCGTGCATTAGTCGGTCCGCCCTCACGACCGACGCGCCGAAATGCTGTGCGATGCTCTGGTGCCCGAGGCAGACCCCGAAGATCGGTGTCGCCGACCCGAGCCCTGCGATCACATCGAGGCTGACCCCCGCCTCTTCGGGCCTTCCGGGACCGGGGCTGATAAGTACACCACTCGGCCGAAGCGCGCGAATCTCATCGACACTGATCGCATCGTTTCGCTGAACCACGACCTCAGCCCCGAGCTCGCTCAAGTATTGGACGAGGTTGTAGGTAAAGGAGTCGTAGTTGTCGATCACGAGAATCATTGCGTTCGATCGCTAGCGGCTCGCCGAGAGCGCGTCAACCAGCGCCCGGCGGCACGGGCTCGTAGCCCCGCTCTCGGAGGAACTTCTCGAGCCTCAAGTTGATCATCTCGGGGTACTCGAGTGCTGCGTAGTGGGTAGCGCCGGGTAGCAGCATGATCTCCGAGCCTGGGATGCGTCGCGCCATTCGCTCCGCTGCGGACCTGGGCGTGAAGACGTCACGGGTGCCGGCGATGATCAGGGTCGGCACATCGATCAAGGGAAGCAGATCCCAGCCGTCGTGTTCGCCCATGCGCTCCAGCAGATGAATGAAGGTGTCCATATCGAGGATGCGAAGCTTGGTGACCAGCTCGCTGGCGAGCTGGTCGTCGAGCGTGCCGGCGGTTAGACCGATCCGCTTCACCCACTCTCCAGGCTCGGGAATACGCGTCGCCTGCCGCACCACGGCCTGAATCGTTCGAGGAATCGATCGGAGGCCCCGAAGGAACGGCGGCAGCAGGCGCCCCACGAGATTCAGGTTGAAGACGTAATCCCAGGGCCTCCCCGCCACGCCGTTGAGAAACGCCAGCGAGGCTACCTTTTCGGGAGCGAGGCGAAACATCTCGAGACCGACCTGGACACCCATCGACCAGCCGAGAATGGCCGCACGCTCCACTCCCTCTTCCCGGAGCAAGTGCAGGGCGTCCCGGGCATGATCGGAGATACGGAGGGCGTCCGGGTCCGCGGGCGCGGCCGAGGCGTAGAGGCCTCGATAGTCCCAGGAAAGGAGACGGTAACGATCGCGAAAATAGTGGATTTGGTGGCTCCAGGCCTCCCAGCTGCCCCCTAGGCCGTTGCAGAGGAGAATCGGGCGTCCCTGTCCGACCGCCTGATAGGCGATTTCGGTGCCATCGAATGACACAAAGCGGCGTTCTTCGACGGGGGGTGGCATCATGGCAAGGAGCAAAGCCTAACAGGGGCGGGTTCTTGGCGCTTGCCTTGACAGAATCGGTCTAAGACGGATAAATTTGAAATAACTGAAATGTCAGACGAACTCCAAAAATCCAAGAAAGTCCGCGATATACGCGAACGACTAGGCCGGCAGACCGCAGCGCCGCCGGCAACAGGCGTCGAAGAAGGAGGCCTTGCGCCGCCGCCGCCGACGCTGGGAGGTGTGGCACCGCCGCCGGGTTTCGTCGGGGGCCAGGCGGCGAAGCGATCGGGGCCGTTCGGAGGTTCGTCCGCAGAGGGGCCTGCTCAGAGGGAAGTTCGGATCGTCGTCGACGAGCAGGCCGTCGCCACTGCGCACGAAGGCAAGAACCGACGCGTTCGCAAACTGATGATGATGAGCGGCGCTGGCGCCGCCCTCCTCGGTTTGTTCCTCGGCGTTCTGGCGACCACGGTGATGAGCAAGCGCACCGCGTACAACCTAGCGGTGCGCGATGGCAAGGCTGTCTATCAAGGTGTTCGCGCCGCGGCGGACCAAGTAACGGAAGCCAAGCGCTTCCTCGACCGGGCAGCCGATGCGGCGAAGTCGCGACCGGGACAGGGCCCCTCCGTCGACTATGAAGCCATCGAGCGACTCCGCGCGTTGCCGACTCCGTTTACGGCGGCTGACTTCACCGGACTGAACTACACGAAGTTCAATGCCGAGACCGTCAACTCCTTATTCCTGTATGCACGCCAAGTTGGTGAGCTTTGGGACAAGTTCGATAGCCTCGCCGCGAGGGTTCTCCCGGAGCCGCGACGCGCCGAGCTCGATGAGGCCGCACAGGACGAAACTGCCCTCACCACCAGCCCGACCGGTTGCGTCCCGACGCTTGGCGAAGGGGGCTTTCGCTGTGGCCTCGTCTACGTCGACATGCCCGACGCAGGTGCCGACTCGAAGAAGCTCAAAGTCCGCGCGACACGCGGGAGCAAAGCCTTCGAAAAAGAGCTCTATGTGGGCCAGGACTTGCGCCAGAGCGCCAGCAACTACGTCATTCTCACGAATCCGGATCAATCGGCTGGCGTCCTCGGCCAGCGCAAGAACGCCTTCGCCTCGTATCGGCGGGACTTGACGGATCTTGCACGCCTCATGGACGCGACTCTCGAGACCCAGGGCAGCCTCGAGAAGGGACTGGGGGCCGTCGCGGGGCTCGAGGAAATCGCCAGCTTCTAGTCAGGCTTACGTTGAGGCCTCCGGGTTTGGGAGCGCACTTCATTCGACGTGCGGACGCGACAACTGCTAAACTGCCCAATGGGGTGCCGCGATTTAGACTGCGATATCAGTCGACCAACATGGAAATGCCTCTCGGGGAGTTCACCATCGGTCGAAGCTCGTCCTGCAATCTCGCGTTGGCCGATGGACTGGTGTCTCGAAAGCACGCCATGCTGCATGTGGGCCCGGACACGGTCGTGGTCGAAGACCTCCGCAGCCGAAACGGGGTTGCAGTCAACGGGGTGCGAATCAACGGCCCTCGACGGATCGAGCACATGGACCGCGTCTACATCGGCTCTCAGGAGCTCGTACTCATCGACGCAGCAAAGCTCAAGGAACGCGTAGCCCAGACCGGTGACTACGTCGTTTGTGAAATGTGTGGCGCAATTAACGGTGCGGCCAAGCGCCGTTGCGGTGATTGCGGCAAACGTCTCACCTCCGACGCCTCGCAAACTCTCGCCAGCAAGCGGAGCGTGGATTCGAGCTCGCACGCATGGGGCGCCGAAGATACGCGAACGCAACGCGCCCTCGACGTGATCGCAGGCATTGCGAGCAAAGCGATCGCCATGGGCCGCTTCGAGGAGGCCGAGCGCATGCTGCTCCCACACCTCGATATGATTCTGGAACGCGCGATGGCCGATCTACCGCTGAGCGATTCAGAGAAGGATGACCCGGACGCCCTCTTCGCGGGAGCGACCGGATATGCGCTGCAGCTCGCGCAAGGCCTCCGCAACACTCGATGGATCGATTGGGTGTTTCGCATTCACACCGCGACGGGTCGTCTCATGGAGGCGGAGACGATCGAAGCGCTTCACGACCTGGTAAGAGCTCACAAGTACTCCCAGACCGGCTACCTTCGGGCGTACCTGAACGTCATCCGGAATCACTCGGCTGGCTACGGCGCGTCCGAACGGTTCCTCGTCGGACGGCTCGAAGGGCTCGAGCAGGTCATATCCGCAAACTAGGCGCGTCAACCTGCGCGACGCGTTCCAGGTCCAGCGTGGCGCAAGGCGCTGATCGCACCGCCCAAACCGGCGTCCGCCGGTAGCTCGTCGACCAGCGTGAGCACGTCACGCGACGGTGCCTCTCCCCCGCGCCGATAGAGTCGCGCGCCGACCTCAACCCAGCGAGCGCTCCGAAGCGCACAGCCAAGCCGTGTCGAGCATTCGGCGACCTCGATCACGTGGCCTGATTCGACCTCGAGCTTCCGGTCGAGCTGCTCTTCGAGCTCAGCGACCCCTCGAGACATCATTCGCTCGGCGTCGGTCAGGCGCCCCTGCTCGATGGCGCGGACGACGACCTGGGACAGCAAGTGGAACGTCCAGCCGGAGGCCACGCCGTCGCGCACTTCCGTGCTTACGCCGTCTTCGTCGTGCACTGCTCCGCAGTGTGGGCAATGCAAGCTCCGAGCCGGATACGGAATCGCGCAGCCACTGCAGAACCGAAGCGCACTCGTGTTGCGATCGTTGTTCATCGCGCTTTCGGGAGCGAGGAACACCAGCTCCTGGGTCCCGATGCGAATTCGGTCTCCATCGGTCAAGGTTGCGCGATCGACGAGCCCACGCCCATTGAGCTGAGTGCCGTTGCGGCTGCGGAGGTCTTCTACGGTCGGCGCGGTGCCGGAGAGGTCGATTCGAATATGACGACGCGAGAGCATCGGATCGTCGATGGTGATCTGTCCCATCGAACCGCGGCCGATGATGATCTCCTCACCAACCAGGTCTACCTCTTGTAAATGAAACCGTAGACGATACCGCACGCGGGGTCCCTTCGGGACTCACAAGCGTAACGGCGGGATGTGGGCGGTGTAAATCCCACCCCTACCTACGTCAGTGCTACTTCTGGTCGACGACCTCGGGACTGTCGTGACGTCGAATCTCGCCGGTGATGCGGTCAGCGATATCGGCGTTTTGATCTTCGTCGCTCTGTTCCTCGACCATCTCGACCAATCCGCCGCTTGCCGCGGCCCCATCCGCGCTGTTCTTCCGAAGCTTGCCGAGTTGGGCGACGGTCTTCGGATCTTCGAGGATCAAGCAGTAAAAGCCATAGAATTCATTGTTGTCCACGGCACGACCCAGAATCCGAGGCTCTTTCCACTCCAGC
>CAMYJN010000079.1 GCA_947258625.1 uncultured Polyangiaceae bacterium
TACCAGAGCTCTCCCCGCCTCTGCTTGCCGCTGGCGCTTCGGCCGCTCCTGGAGCGTAGTCAGAACAAGGGCCCTGTCCGCGCTGTGAGTCACGCGACATAATATCTAGTACCGCGAAATTCGGCTCTCAGCATGAGCCCCATGGGCTAAGAGACCGGCAAACAAACATCGTCTGGGTGGCGTGTTCGCCTCCCAAAGGCATAGAAACGCCGCGACTAACTTCGACCGCGTTGGATCAGGGCCTCGAGGGCGGCCCGATGAAGTTCCTCCAGCTCTGTAGCTCCAACGCCCAGCTTGGATCTGGCACTCGGGTAGTTGAGTCGGTCTCTGTAGAGTGCGAGGAGTACCTCCCTGGGACGCCGTTCGGAGAGCTGCGCCACACTCTTTGCGACGTGTTCATGTTCGAGAGCGCTTCCTAGCAGCAGCAGCTTCTGCACGGTCTCGACGCCCGCGCTGTGAAAGCGTGAAATGCGGGTCTTGCTGAGTTGGAGCGCTTCGCACACCTCGCTCTGCGCCAAACCATCTACGTCATCCACACCAGCGAAAGCGGCAAGAGCTACTGGAACCGCGCCGGGGTCGCCTTCGAGAACAGAGACGGGAGCTTCACGTTCAAGCTCGACATTCTCCCTCAGACGAAGTTCCAGCTTCGCGAGGAACACCCTGTCGCCAAGCAGGAGGCGGCCGCCGAGTAGCGGCAGCCCGCGGCAACCAGGGCGCCCTGCCCTGGTTGTCGCTCGGACGCACAGAAATCGAGGCGCAAAGGCTGCGCGGCTTTCGATGTCCCAGTGAAAAGGGCAATCGTTCTCAGGCGCCATCCGGACGATCGTGGCGCAACCTCTGCGCGAAGGAAGAAAGTGAAGAATTACGTATCGCCAGGCAGAGCCCGGCGACCCCACGTTACTCATGACCGGGCCGTGAGGTTGTCATGCGGTACTTATTCGGATTTCTATGTGTCTGCGCGCTCACGGTGATGCCCTTGGTTGGATGCAGTGAGACAACGGGCGACGGTGGGACCGGTGGCGACGGTGGAAGCGGCGGTTCCGGCGGTGTCGGCGGCAACGGTGGAAGCGGCGGTACGGTGCGCCACTATGCGTGGAGGGTCGCTGAGTCCATTAGCGGAGACGGCTATCCCGACCATTTCTCATTAGCCGTCAACGATGCGGGCATCGCACTGGTCGCCTGGACGGAAGGAGCTGAGAGTGCGCTCTGGGTCAATCATTACGTTCCAGGGAGCGGATGGGGAACTGCGGAGCGGCTCGAAAGCGGTGGGCTTGGATCAACGACTCCCGAAGTTGCGGTTGCTCCAAACGGTACGGCAGTGCTGGTTTGGCAGGACACCGCCATTCCAGGGGAGATTCGAGCGAACCACTATACACCTAACGGGGGGTGGGGAACGGCCGTTCGAATCTCTCCAGAGACCGCCTCCTCTGGTTCGCAGGGATCGGCGTACGCGCCACACGTCGGCATGGATGGCAACGGAAACGCGATCGCCGCATGGCAGCAGCTCGACTCCGAGGCCAACTACGTCGTCCTGGCGGCGCGGTTCGCGCCCGCGGATAAATGGCAAGAAGCGCAAGCCATCGATAGCGGCACAGCCGGCTACGAGTCATGGCCCGACGTTGCAATGGATCCAAGCGGAAACGCCGTAGTCGTCTGGTACGCCGACGACAGCCAGGGCGCAGGCATCTTTGCGAGCTCGTATACTCCCCAAGGGAACTGGGTTGGGGCGACCCGGATCAGCACTGCGACCGACACCGGTTCAGCGCGTTGGCCGGACGTGGACATCGACGGGGGCGGAAACGCGATCGCCGTGTGGGTGCAGGCAGACTACGAAGGTGACGTGTGGACCGACCGGGTTTGGAGCAACCGGTATACCCAAGGAGGCGGTTGGGGAACCCCCGAGTCATTTGAAACGACAGATTCCTCCTATCCGGAAGATCCGCATGTATCCATGAACGCAGGGGGCGTCGCAATGGCCATCTGGCAACGCGTCGAGACCGGGGGCGGGCGATATACGATCTGGTCCGCCCCCTACGACCCGGCGCATGGTTGGGATCCCCAGGAGCAGGTCGACGTCGATCGGGGCGGCGAAGACTACGGTTACTATCCACAAGTCGCGGTCGATCCGTTCGGCGATGCGCTTGCGGTTTGGCAGGGCGGTTCAGCTGACCCCCACGTCTGGTCCAGCCGCCGCACCCCCGACGAAGGGTGGGAGTCATCCGTTCGGCTCGACTCAGCAAGCAATGCGGAACGCCCGCTGGTCGGCGTCGATGCCCAAGGCAGGGGTCTAGCGGTCTGGTACCAAGGGTCCGGGCCGAGCCCCGGCCTCTGGGCCAACCGCTATGGCGAAGAGGCCACGGCTGACGCACGCACTGCCGCCGAGATGGCTACTGAGTGAATCGCGGAGGTCAGGCATGCGCTGGTGCGACTAACTGAACCGGGGAGGTGGCTTATGCGTTACGTATTGGGAGCTCTACTGTGCGCGCTGGGTGTGGCTTTGATGGTCAGGGTTGCATTTCCACTCGTCGGGTGCGGCGGAGGTCCGTCGAACTCGTTCGAGATCATTCGAGATCAACAGAAACAGAGTTACGACTCGACGAGAATTGCGTTGAAGGAGGAGGACTCCCAGCTGGTTCTCTTGGCTTGGAATACGAGGGATCCTATTCCCGATGCGGCGGACGACGAGTACAGCGATGGCCTGCGCGTCGTGTTCGAGCAGGATGCTCTGGAAGAGCTCGCCACCGATCAGGACCAACCGATCTCCGGCGAGGGTTCGTGGACGAGCATCTCTGGGACCCGTCCCAGCGATGTGACCTTCACCCCCAACGGGATGCACACCGCTGCCGTGGAGCACATGTTCTTCACTCGCCAACGTTTTGGCTGCATCGATGAGGACCACGGGCCCGGCGCTCAGACCTTTCAGGGGACCCTGAGGCTCAACGCGATTACCGCCGGCCGGTTGGCGGGAGTCATCAAGGTACGCGTTGAGGGGGACGTCCCGTGCAGCGACAACTTGCATCAGTTCTACGAGCTCACGTTGGTATTCGACCAGAGGTACGGCGGCATGGGCCCGGACGCGGGCACTGACGCTGGCGCTGACGCGGGCACTGACGCGGGCAGCTGACGTCTCGGTTCTACCGGCTGAGCTTGCGCCCCGACCCGTCGGTTCCCGGTTAGCCGTTCGTTCTTGGTTCGCCAAGATGGTCTTGAGAGGCTACTCGGTGCGCCCTGGGTTCTCCGGGCAGGCGCTTCATTCCCCGCTTCACGTCCTCCACTCTCGCGAACCGAGCGCCAGCCGAGCTGTCACAGCAGTGGCGGACGCTCCGGTTGCTTCGCGGTGCATGCGCCGGCCCTGGGCCGAGGAGACAGCTCTCCTGCTTCGGTGAGAGAGCTGCCATCCACGGCACACAACAAAAGGAGAACACCATGAGCACCAAGAAGCACACCATCTACGTCATCAACACCGCCGACAGCGGCAAGAGCTACTGGAACCGCGCGGGGGTCGCCTTCGAGAACAAGGACGGGAGCTTCACGTTCAAGCTCGACATCCTCCCGCAGACGAAGTTCCAGCTCCGCGAGGAGAAGCCCCTCGCGAAGGAGGAGGCCGCCGCCGAGTAACGCCAGCCTGCCGGCAACCAGGGCGCCCTGCCCTGGTTGTCTGCCAGGGACCTCAGATTGCACACACATGGAGGCGCAAAGGCTGCGCGGTTGTTCGTCGATCGCTGAAAACCGCAATAACGACGGGACGCGTTTGCGTCCACTTGCGCGCAAGGCGTGCGCGGCACGAAACGGTAAAGAATTACGTATAGCGACGAGTCCGGTGGCGACCCAAGTTCACGTGTGTGACCTGCCCGAATCGGGTGGGTGCAAGAGGGAGCTTGTGATGCGTTACTTGGTTACTGTCCTGTGCGCGCTCACGCTGTTGGTCGCTTTGCCTCAGAGAGTAGCCGCACAACCCGATCACGAAGGCCCTACGAGCGCTGCCTTGGTTGTCCATGCAAAGAGTCCCCTGCCGCCGCAGCTCATGTTGCGGGCGAGCTATTACCTATACCTCGATGCGGATGCGGACAATGGCGCCACGTCTGACCAGACCGAGCCCAATGCGGAGGAGCCCAAGAGCGCACAAGCGGATGGGGAAGTCGCAACCTCCGAGTCAAACCTAGAGGAACCTGTGTCCTCCCCCGCACCAGGGACTGAAGTACCTGACATCGACACCCTCAGTCAAAGAGCCATTGAGCATTACGAGATCCAGAGTGAGCAGAGTGGGAGACAAGGAGGCACCGGGGGGCGTAGTCGAGGCGCAAAAGCCGGTATCGCGGTCGGCGTAATACTGGGAGCTACGCTGATAGGTGTCGGAATCGGGGCTGCTGTCTGGTCTGCCAACTTCGAGCTTTGAGGTGCAGCGGCAGGAGGTTGTGATGCGTTACTTATTCGGATTTCTATGTGCCTGCGCGCTCGGCGTCATGCCACTGGTTGGGTGCAGCGAGACGACGGGCCTGGGTGGTAGTGGTGGTTCGGCCGGTATGGGCGGTCAGGGCGGGACAGCGGGCTCGGCTGGAAGTGGTGGCTCTGGCGGATCGGGAGGTGTCATTGGATGTGACGAGGACGAAGATTGCGACGACGGCGATCTGTGCACCACCGACCGTTGCGCCGCCGCCAGCCCTTTTGGGGGGCCGTTCTGTGTCAACTCACCGGTGGACTGTGACGACCGAAATGACTGCACCGCCAACATGTGCAACCCGGCCAATGGGGAGTGCACGACGACGCCCGTGGCCGACGGAACGCTGTGCGCCGGAGGGACCTGTCGGTCCGGCGCGTGTGAGCTGACGGACTCGCTTCTCCCATGTACGGAGCAAGGCATTCGCAACGCGATTGCCGCAGGCGGCGACGACCCATACACGTTTGAGTGCGATCGGCCAGAGAACATAATTTTGACGAGCGCCACAATCGCCATCGTGAACGACGTTATTCTCTACGGTGAGGGCAACCTTACGCTGGATGGCGTAGATGCCCATGGTGTGTTTTCGGTGCCAGAGGGCGTGACGGCCGAGCTGCGCGGCTTCATCGTAGTCGGAGGTTCTAGCGAAAATGAAGCCGGGGGCATTGACATCGCCCAAGAGGCGACGATGACGCTGACGGACAGCACGGTGGCGGGGAGTAGAGCCAACCAGGGCGGTGGCATTGCCAACGACGGAACGCTAACGATGACCAACTGCACCGTCCAGGACAATGTGGCAGAGGATGGGCGCAGCGACGGCATCTTCAACGCCGGAACGCTGACGATGACGAACTGCACCGTCTCGAGAAACGGCGACACCGGTATTCCTGGCCCCGGGCAGCAGCCCCTACCGCGCGGCGCCATTTTGAACGAAGGGACGATGACGCTGTTGAGCTGCACATTGTCGGGAGACATTGAGTCGACCGCCTCGGGCTCAGCGACGCTGATGAACACCCTGATAGATGGCGAGTGCGAAGGCGACGACCCGACCTCTAGCGGCTATAACGTAGAAAGCCCCGGCGACACCTGCGGCTTCGATGAGGCGGAGGGTGACCAGTTCGGCGTCACTCCCGAGAAGCTGAACCTCGGCGAGCTAGCCGATAACGACGGACCGACCGAGACGCACGCGCTTGGGCTCCTGCCCACTCGGAGTATCGCCATCGACCGGATTCCGGAAGCGGATTGCGAAGTGACGACCGACCAACGTGGTCTGCCAAGACCGGTGGCGATCCTGGGACCTGAGCCCAAGTGCGACGTGGGGGCGTTTGAGGTGCAGCCATAGGCGCAAACTCTGTGTCATGGAAGGGAATGACGATGCGATATTCGAGGTACCTTCTTTGGCTCGCTATTGCCGCCTCCCTCGGAATTCTGGCTCCGAAGGTGGCGGCGATGTACACGAAAGGTGCGCTGGTCAACGAGTGGCCCTTCGTCATCCTATCGACAGCCATCCTATGTAGCCCGTATCTGTTCATGCTTCGACGAGCGCGAAAGATTACTCCCCGCAGGGCATCTCGGATTTACTACGCGACTTGCTCCCTCGTGATATCGGTGGGGGGCACCGGTATTCTTTACTGGCTCATCTACGTCGCTGGCGACGGGCAGGGTGCCATCGCGCTCATGGCGCTCGTGCTCTTGCAGTGGCTGTTCGTCGGCTCGTTCTTGGTAGTCGATTCGCTTCTGCGGAGCCGCGATGTCGACTAGCAGCAGGGTAACCCTGGAGTTCACCCGCTTCGGTGGACGCTTAAGCGCTTGCGCGCATTGGGGTTCGGTCGATTGCACGTGTCTGGGGAACGCTGATACTCGCTTTTGTCTTGGTCATGGGCATAGGGAGTCTTGCCCCTCCTTGGGATTTGGGGCTCGAAGGTTGGCGTGACATTGCAGGCTTCTTGGCCTTTCCTGTGAGCGCAGTCGTAGGGCTTGGGCTTGCTCTTCGGTGGGAGGGTCTGGGCGGAGCAATAGTCGTTGGCGGCGTCCTAGCTCAGTTTGTCTTGCGCCCGGAGCTGGTGACTGAACTTTGGTTTTGGCTCGGAGTTGCAGCGCCGGGAGTGCTGTACTTGGCCTCTTGGTTCCTATCTAGGCGCGAATCGGAATCACAAAAGTCCCAAACATCTTGAGGCGCAGGCATGCGCTCACGACCGACCGACGTGGCGAGCCGCGTCCTGTGGCGATTGTGGGAGCCGAGTCCAAGTGCGACGTTGGTGCGTTTGAGGTGCAGCCAGAGGACCCGTAGCGCAGCATTGTGCACCACACACGAACGGCGGCCTTCAGATCAGCACCCGATTCGCTTCACGTCAGCAAGCGCTACCCCCGGGTGCGGGGGCGGGTCGCAGGTACCCAAGGCCGTCTTCGAGCAGCGAGCCGAATAATCGCTAGCTAGCTGCGGGTTTTTTGGCATAGCGGGCAAACTGACGGCGTTATCAAACTTGTGGGACGGTGCGTGCTTCAGCTTCCCGTCAGTCTGCCTCCCGTCGCTCGCTCAAAAGCCCATATCGAAGACTAGAAAACGAAGCGCAAACCTTGCGCGCTTCCTCGTCGATCCGTGAAAAGCGCAGTCCTTTCCAAAGGCCTTTCGGGTAACCGTCGCGCAACGTCTGCGCGTGCGAAAGGAGCAAAGAATTACGTATAGCGACGGGCTTGGTGGCGACCCAGGTTGCCCTGTGTGACCTGCCCGAATCGGGCCGGTGCGACCGGGGAGGTTGTCATGCGTTACTTATTCGGGTTTCTGTGTGTCTGCGTGTTGGCGGCGTTGCCTTCGGGGGCGAGCGCGCAAGCCGATGAGGAACACAGTCTGAGTTTCTGGCAAGATGAAGCATTGAAAATAGCGCTCTCTTCCATCTCTCCCGCGCCCTCACCTGAAACAGCACCTGAAGAGCCCGCGTTGCAGCTCAAGCTGGACGCTGCGGGTGTGGAGGTTACGCCAACACCCGAGGGATTTTACATTGTCGAACCGACGGAGGGGGAAGAGAGGCTGCGTAGGAGGCGAAGACGAGCGATTGGTCTCGGGGTTGGCCTAACCGTTGTAGTTGTTCTTGTGGGTTTTTCGATCGGCGCTGCTGTCGCCGTGTCCAACAGCTTCGACTAGCCCGGCAGGGGCGCTGCAGGAGTGGTGTTCTTTACCTGTGCGACGTCGGGGCGTTTGAGGTGCAGTCGTAGGCGCGCACTCCCTGCGCCCCCCAACGCACGACATGCGCGCAGAATCGGCTGACGAGTGAAGAAACACGTATAGCCAAGCGCTGCTCGGAGACACACGTTGCGCGTGAAGGGTAGCTTATGCGTTACTTATTCGGATTTCTATGTGTCTGCGCGCTGGGCGTGGTTCCGCTCGTTGGGTGTAGTGAGACTACGGGCGATGGCGGAAATGGTGGTTCTGCTGGAAGTGGCGGCACCGTGGGAAGCGGCGGGACCGCGGGCTCAGGCGGCACGGCGGGCACCGGTGGCACGGGTGGCACGGGTGGCACGGACCTATGTGAAGGGGTCGAGTGCCAGGACGACGGTAACGAATGCACCGACGATGTTTGCAATCCTGCGACCGGTACGTGTGACTACCCGGCGGTCGGGGATGGCACCACATGCAGCAGCGGA
>CAMYJN010000080.1 GCA_947258625.1 uncultured Polyangiaceae bacterium
TCGCCCTGCGGCAGGCGATCCTCCGGGCTCATGACCGTAGCGCCGCCGAGCCTTCGCTCAGGGCTTGACCTTCTGCGTACCTCTTGGCGCACGGTAGCTGAAGCGCTTGTCGGGAACGTCTCGGTTGAACTTGATTTTTGAGAAGTCGAAGCGGTTGCGGTTCCCCTCCGAGTCGATGATGAGGACGCGCTGCACGATGCCAGCGCGCTTGCCGTCAGTCGTCAATGTCCGCACGTAGAAGATCAACTGCTCGTAGTTCGGTGTTGGCCGGCGCGGGATGAGCTGCAGCACATAGCCGCCTTTGAACTTCTCGTTGTCGTGCTCGAGAAGGCGGACGTCGAAATCCTTTTCGAGGTTGCCGCTGCCGGTCAGAAACGAAAACGCGGATGGGAGTTGATCCTGGTCGAGCGCACGCTCGATGAGCTGGCCGCTTTTCTCGCCTTCCTCGGGTGGCTGGTAGATCAACAGCGTCTTTCCGTTGCTCACGAAGACCTGTCCGTTTGGCTGCGCATAGTCCCAGCGCATCATCCCAGGCTTTTTGAAGACGACCTTTCCCTTGGCCCGATCGTATCGATCGTACAGCCGGGTATAGCGAGTCTGCTCGAAGTCCGCGTTCAAGGTCTTGGTTTGGTCGTAAAACGATTGAACCAAGCCAACGACGACAGCGGGGTCCAGCGGTTTTGCCTCCTCGGCGTCGGTGCCGCCGGGCCGTGAGACCAGCACGAAACAAAAACCCAAAAACCAAAGAAGTCTCTTGACCATCAAGCTCTAGAACGCTCCCGATCGCGCAGTATTCATCGCGAAGGCGCGGGCACAAGGCGAGCACAAATCCCCAAAGCGGGATTGATCATTCTCGGCGACGACCGTATTATGGAAGGGAGGCGGATTCGTGCGCTGCTATCTCGCTTCTTCGGCGTCCGACCCGTTTTGGCTGATGTCTTGCGATGTCTTGGCTTGAAAACCCACTCGACCCCTCGGAGGTGACATGCCCAAGCACGCTGCTCGAACCATCCCGCCGGAGCGACAGAAGTCGCACTTAGAGAAAAAACATGCCGCGCTCTCGGAGCGCGTGGCAGCGCTCGACAGCCGCATGAGCCTTACTCCGGCCGAGGAGCTCGAGCTCCATCAACTCAAAAAGGAAAAGCTTCACGCCAAGGACGCCCTGCGCGAGGTCGGCTAACCGCCAGCCGTACGCCGAAAAGGCTCTCCCAATCTTCCCGTTACAACGGCCCGCTCCTTCAGCTTGTCCTGGGGGCGGGCCTTTCTCGTTGGCACTGGATTTCTTATTAAAAGCAAAATGGGCCACCAATCGGTGACCCATTTCAAACGAAAGAATCGATGCTACAGTCAATAAGCTAGGGGAAGGAAGTTAAGCCGAAATTTCCCAATGTTTCGTAGAAAGAGCGACCCAACGCCGTGCGGATGCCGGGCAAGCTGGAAAGTGCACGGCGAAGGGTCATAAGCAAGCGATGGGCTATGTTGCAATCGCGATGCCAACTCGCATGCCTGTCAAAAACCGAGGTTTTCTTCGCCGACGGACTCATCGGTAGGACATTTCTGTCATAGACCTGCACCGGATTGTCGCGGTCCGCACAACCGCGAGCTCGATGAGACCGAAAAGCACACATTCCCCTACCACGCAGGTTGAAGTGCGCGGGCTCTCCCGCTTATGATCTCAGCAACGGTGCAGGCCGGACCCAATGCCCAAGTGCAATAGCTGCGAAGAAAAGGTGCTGAGAACGGATGCGTTCTGCGGCACGTGTGGCGAGCCGGTTCCTGGCGGAAAGCCGGTGGTGCCGATCTCTCGTGAATTCAAGCTGAGCGATGCGCGGGGCGAGCCCGAAAGCCCGCGCGGGACGCCGCCCCCTCAGGCAGGGGCACCCACGTCGGCCCGGGCCGTCGCGGTCGTTGCGCTCTCCGACCCGGAGGCCGCCGAGCCAGAGAACCTGACCGTCAGCCGCACGGCCATTCGCGAGCGTGAGCCACAGAGCGAGCCCGCGCCGGTATTGCCCCTTCACCGTAAGAAGAACTTCACCGAGACCCACGGCCAGGTGGAGCCCGCCGCGGCCGAATCGCGCAGCGACCCCGTACCGACCTCCACGCCCTCGCGTGAGACGGGCACGAGCGTTCCGAACGTGCCGATTCCACCGGGGCCGCCCATCCTCGCCTCGGATCTACTTCGCGAACAGATGCGGCCATCGAGTCCAGGCGAAAATGCGCTGCGCGTGACGGCCGTCGTTCTGAGCGCTCTCGGCGCGCTCGCCGTGCTGCTCACCGGTGGCATCCATCCGCTGACATTCGTCTCCCTGGCCCTGCTGATCATGACCGCGACCTTGGCCCTCACGCCGATGTCCTATCGAGGGCGCGCGATCGCGATCTTCTCGGCCGGCGCGGTCGCGACCGGGGTCGCTCTGTGGCAACAAACGGTAAAGGGAATCGCGCCCGAGGGCGTGATCTTGGCCAGCGCGACGATCCTGCTCAGCGGAAGCCTGCTGTTCAGGGCGTACTACCGCGGCGCGCGCCTGGCCCGAGTGGCGGTGACGATCGGGGTCCTAGCCTTGGGCGCTTGGTTTTTTGCCTCCGGCGGCCATGAGAGCCTCATCATGCTGGATGGCCATTGGCAGTCCTGGGCGCCCGCGGTCACGCATTTGGGCTTCGGCCTGTTGGCCCTGCTCTCCCTCATGGCCTTCATGGACAGCAGCACCAGAGGCGGCTCGCATGTCTGGGCGGTGGCCGTGCTCGTGCTTTATTCGATGCACATCGGTCTTCTCGTGGCAGGCGGGCTCTGGCCGGTCGACCACGGACCGGCGAGCATCGAAGGGCCGACAATCGCCGCAATCCTCGCCGGTATGGTCGGCACCATCGTCGCAGGCTTGGCGCTTGCGCAGATTCTCGTCGCCGCTCACAAGGCCGGCTCGAACCGGGTCCATGCGCAGGGCTCGATCGCCCGCTGAGCTCAGGGGACTTTGCGCGGCCAGGATGCCAAGAGGATGACCGCGCAGGTGCGGCCCTTTTCGTCCTCGGCTTTGCCGTAGCCGGCATCGGTGAATCGTGGGTCGGTCACCGTCATGCGATGACTCGGACTGTCTTCGATCGCGTGGAGCGCTTCGCGCATGGTTGCCCCTCGAGCCACAGCCTCTCCGACGACCCGCGCTTCGATGCCGCGCTTGAGCAGGCGAGCCTCGGGGTCGCCGTTGGGATCGAGCTCGTGACCAAGTCGGCCCGAACCACAGACCATTTGCGCGTGGCTCGTCGCCTCTCGACTGAGCAGTCGGTTCGAACGCAGCGAGCGAGCGCCTGCCGAACGCCGTAGCTGCATGAGCCATGCCTCGGGGGACTGAGAACCGCCCCGCGTCGCCGGCCCGTCTGGCATTTTGCCGACCCAGCGCTCGGCGACCGGTCGAGGTCCATTGGGGCCCGTCGCAACCAGTTGGACGAAGAGCGGACGCCCCCACTCGACCGGAACGGAGATCGTCGAGCCGAACTCGCCACCGTCCACCGCGATGCGGCGTGACGAGCCCGTCGAATCCCGAACGACCAGGTACGGATCTCGGAAATCCTCGATCACCTCGGCGTGAAGATAGTTACGCCCTGCCTCCGTGAGCGCGCCCGCACGCACCGCGGCGACGAGTACGATGCGCTCCCCTGAACGGGCGCGGCCACAAATCAGCGGCGCATCGGAGGTCTTATTCAGATCTTCGAGCCAGACTTTGAAGCTGTCGAACTCGCCGGTGACACCGAACTTGGCATAGACCGGATTCGCGTCGACCCCGGCTTCACGCGCGGCCTTGATCAGCTCGGGCGAAGGAGGGATATGTTGAAGCTCGGCCAGATGACGGGCGACACCCTCGAGCTTCTTGTCTTTGATGCACAAGCGCTCGGGCTTCACCTCAGCGGCAGGCTTGCCTTCGGCGGCAGCGTCGTCGTTCTTGTCGGCGCCGGCCGTCGCGTGGATCGCGAACAGCGTGGCACAAAGGAGGGATATGTTGCGCAGCATCGTTTTGATTCACGTCCGGTAGTCGGCGTTGATCCGAACGTACTCGTGACCGAGGTCGCAGGTCCAATAATGACCGAGTCCGCGGCCGGAGCCGACGACGACCGAGATCTGGTATTCCTTGCGCTTCATCGTCGCGGCCGCCTTCAGCTCGGTTTTTGGGGTCATGATGGGCGTCCCCTGCCGGAAGATCGAAACCCGCCCGATCTGAACTGAAGCGTGATCAAGATTGAAACGCACGCCCGAGCGACCCGCGGCGGCGACGATACGGCCCCAGTTCGGGTCGCAGCCGTGGAGTGCGGTCTTGACGAGCTGGGAGCCGGCGATGGTCCTCGCGATCTGCACCGCATCGGCATCGGTTCGGGCTCCGCAAACCTCGATCCGCACCAGGTGCTCGGCGCCCTCCCCGTCGGCGACGACCTTTTTAGCCAGTGATTCGAGGACCTCGGTGAGCGCCCCCAGGAAGCGCCGACCCGCAGCGCTGTTCTCTTTTATGGCTCCGCGGGTCGCGGCGCCCGATGCAAGCACATAGATCGAATCGTTGGTGCTGGTGTCGCCGTCCACGGTGGCACGGTTGAAGCTGAGCTCGGTCGCTTGCCGCAAGAGCTTCGAGAGCGTCGCTCGACGAACCGGGGCATCGCTGGTCACGAACGCGAGGGTCGTGGCCATGTTTGGGTGAATCATCCCGGCGCCCTTGGCGATGCCCAGAACGCGGCATGTCGTTCGGCCGACTTTGACCTCGGTTTGCGCGACCTTGGGGCCGCGATCGGTGGTCAAAATGGAGCGGGCGAACCGAGATGCGCCAGCCTCCGAGAGATCCTGGACGAGATCGGGAATTGCCATTTCGATCTTCTCGCGTGGCAGCTGCACGCCGATGACGCCGGTCGAGGCTGGAACCACGAGCGAGCTCGGGACGCGAAGCGACCGGGCAGCGGTACGGGTCAACGCCAGGGCCGCTTGCTGACCCTGCTTTCCAGTGCAGGCATTCGCGTTTCCGCTGTTGACGATGACCGCTTGGCAAAGCCCGCTCTTCAGTCGGCGCTCGCTGAGCGTCACCGGAGCAGCACGCACGCGATTCCTGGTGAACACCCCCGCGGCGACGGCGGGTTCATCAGCGACGATCAGACCCAAATCCAGCGCATCGCCTGCTTTGACCCCGCCGTGTACGCCAGCGAAGCGAAACCCCTTCACCCGTCCGCTCATGCCGTGCCTCTTACCAGAAGCTGCTTACTGCGGCGAGGCTGCAGCCTGGTCTTCGCGGTAGTGGCAGTTCTTGTATTTCTTGCCGCTGCCGCAGTAACAGGGGTCGTTACGACCGAGCTTGGGGCGATCGCGCTTGACGGTGGCTGTCCGTGCGGGGCCCTGCTGAGCGAGTGCAGCTTCGGCACCGGGGCCACCTGCACGCCTGCCCCTTCTGGCCGCCGCACGGCGAGCTTGCCTGCTCGGGCCGGACGGCTGTGCGCCTCCGCCGCCCTGATCTCCACCGGCCTGATGGCTCGTGCGAATTTGACGCTGGCGCTTTTCGGTGGCCTGGCGCCGCTGCTCCTCGAGCTGCCTGAGCTCCTCTTCGCCCGCGCGCTCGACGGTGAACATCCCGAGGGTGACCGACGACTTCACGCTCTGCACCATCTCGAGGTACATGTCGAAGCCCTCGCGCTGGTATTCCTTCTTCGGGTCGCGCTGCCCGTAGCCGCGCAGACCAATACCATCACGCAAGTGATCCATCCCTTGGAGGTGGTCCATCCACTGCTTGTCGATTTCCTGCAGGTACAAGTCGCGGAACAGGCGAAGGAAGTTCTCGGTGCCGAACTCTTGTTCTTTTCGGTCGAGCACAGCTGACGCGTCGGCGTAGAGCTTTCGAAGGAGCTCATCGCGGTCGCTGATTTCGTGGATGCCCGTCGCACCGATCGCGAACTGGTCCTTGTACGCGCGCTCGAGGCCCTCGAGGTCCCAGTCCTCGTAGTGCTTGCCGGGCGGGCACGCGTGGTCGACCATCGTGACGACGATCTCGTCGACCAGATCGAGCAGGCGCTCCTTCTGTTCGCTCAGCGACATGCCGACCGCCTGCTCGACACGCTTGTAGGCGCCGACGGGGTCTTTTCGGAACTCCTCGAGCGGGACGACACAGCCGAACCAGAGATAGATGTCCTTCTCGAGGTACTCGACTCGCACGTCGGTGAGCGAGGCGAGATCGGACTCGTTTGCTCGCTTACGATGCCCGGGCAGCTCGGCTTCGTTGAGGCCCGCATCCGGAAGCGGATACGAATGGAACTTCACGATGTTCTCAATCACCTTGGTGACCCGGGACAGGAGCGCCTCGTCGATCTGGTCGACCAGCGGCTCCGGTTCCACACCTGCCTTGCGCTGCTCGTCCGACGGAACGGTTCGGTACTCGCCGCGCAAGACCTGCTTTCGCAGCGCGTACATGCTCTTGCGCTGCTGGTTCATCACATCGTCGTATTCGAGCAGGTTCTTTCGGACGTCGAAGTTGCGTTCCTCGACCTTCTTTTGCGCGTTCTCGACGGCGCGGGTCACCCAGCGATGCTCAATCGGAATGTCTTCTTCCATCCCGAGCCGGTCCATCATGGCTTGGACTCGCTCGCCGGCGAAGATTCGCATCAGGTCGTCTTCGAGCGAGAGGAAGAAGCTCGAGGCGCCCGCATCACCCTGACGGCCGGAGCGGCCTCGGAGCTGGTTGTCGATGCGGCGCGATTCGTGACGCTCGGTGCCGATGATTCGGAGACCGCCCGCCTCTTTGACCGCCTTCGCGTCTTCCCTGCACTTCGTGATGAAGTCCTCGGTGGTCTTGGCGATGGCGGAATCACGACGCTCAGGGTCGGCGAGCAGGTCTTCCGGGGCGTTCTCGAGCACCTCGATCCGAGCGAGCATCTCAGGGTTGCCGCCGAGCACGATGTCGGTGCCTCGCCCGGCCATGTTGGTGGCGACCGTCACCGCGCCGGAGGTGCCGGCCTGGGCGACGACATAGGCTTCGCGCTCGTGCTGCTTGGCATTGAGGACGTTGTGCGGAACGCCGCGACGGTTGAGGAAGTGAGCAACGGCATCCGACTTCTCGACGCTCGTCGTACCGACCAGCACGGGCTGCCCGCGCTTGTGCGACGCCTCGATCTCCTCGCAGAGCGCGCGAAATTTCTCGCGCTCGGTCTTGTAGATCAGATCTTCTTCATCGAGACGCGCGATCGGCTTGTTGGTCGGGATGACGACCACATCGAGCTCGTAGATGTTGTGAAACTCGGTGGCTTCCGTGTCGGCGGTTCCGGTCATGCCGGAGAGCTTCTTGTAGAGACGGAACAGGTTCTGAAACGAGATCGTCGCTAGCGTGAGGTTCTCGCTCTGGATGAGGACCCGCTCTTTGGCTTCGACCGCCTGATGAAGACCGTCGGACCATCGCCGTCCAGCGAGAACGCGGCCGGTGAACTCATCGATGATCATCACCTTGCCGTCTTCGGAAACCATGTAGTGCTGGTCCCGGTGATAGAGGGCATGGGCCCGCAAACACTGCTGCAAGATGTGGAGGGTTTCGAGGTTGGCCGGGTCGTAGAGGTTGCCGTCCCCGCCAAGCAAGCCGCGGCCGCCGAGGAGCTCCTGGACCCGCTCCATGCCGTCCTCGGTGAGCGTCGCGCTGCGGTTCTTCTCGTCGAGGTCGAAGTGCTCCTCTTGGCGAAGCCGCGGAATGATCTCGTTGATCACCTCGTACTTTTCGCTAGCGGTCTCGCCCGGACCGCTGATGATCAAGGGCGTGCGGGCCTCGTCGATCAGAATCGAGTCGACCTCGTCGACGATAGCGTAGTTCAGATCACGTTGGACGTAATCGTAGATGCTGAACTTCATGTTATCGCGCATGTAGTCGAAGCCGAACTCGTTGTTCTGGCCGTAGGTGATGTCGCAATTGTACGCGCGCTTCTTGACGGGATTGCTCTGCCCCGGGACGACGACGCCCGTGCTCAGGCCGAGGAATCCGTAGAGCTTGCCCATCCACTCGGCGTCACGACTTGCGAGGTAGTCGTTGACCGTCACGACGTGAACACCCTTGCCTTCGAGGCCGTTCAGGTAGCAGGCG
>CAMYJN010000081.1 GCA_947258625.1 uncultured Polyangiaceae bacterium
CCACCTATTCCAGCCGTATCCGCGGGTCGAGCGCGGCCACCGCAATGTCCGCCAATAGATTGCCAACCTGAACCGCGATGCCAAACATCAAGACGACGGCCATGATCACCGGCGCATCGAGTGATTCAATCGACTCGATCGTGAGCAGCCCGAGCCCCGGCCAAGCGAAGATCTTCTCGGTGATGATCGCGCCGCCGACCAGGAAGGGCAAGCTCAAGCCGATCAGCGTGGCGATCGGAAGCAGGGCGTTGCGGATGGCGTGCTTGAGGACGACCTGTCTCATGGGCATGCCCTTCGCTTTTGCCGTACGAACGTGGTCGTGCCGCAGCGTTTCGATGAGCTCGCCCCGCATGACCCGTGCATAGGTCGCCGCGCCCGCAATTGCGAGGATCAGCGCGGGCAGCAGGGCGTGATAAATGTGATCGAGCGGGTCGACCCCGTAGCCTCCAAAGGGGAACCAGCCCAGGAGGAATGCGAACAGCAGGAGCGCGATCGGGCCGGTCACATACGTTGGGAGGCTGATGCCGATGAAGGTGGCGAACATGATCGCGGTGTCCGACCAACGATTGCGTCGAAGCGCAGCGATGATCCCCGCCGTCAGTCCAATGACGAGCTCGAACAAGACGGCGAGCGAGGCGAGAAGCAGAGTGCGCGGGAGGCGATCGCCGATGACGTTGGCCACGGACTCGTGGTGGGAATAGGACTCGCCGAGATCTCCCTGCAGAATCCCGCAGAACCCACGCGTGCCGTCGGCACGCAGGTACTTTGGCGAATCCTTGCGGATACAGGGCATGAGGCCGAGGTAGCTCATGAACTGTTCGGGCACGGGCCGGTCCAAGCCTTTTTTGGCCTTGAAGTCCGCGATCTGCTCGGCCCTGGCTTGCGGCCCGAGGATCGTCACCGCTGGGTCGCCAGCGACGAAGATCAAGAAGAAGACGAGGGTGACGACCGACATGACCACGAGCACCCCCCAAACGGCGCGCTGCACGATGAACCGCATCATGGAGCCACCCCCTCGTCGTAGATGGCCTGGCTGACCCGCTTCCTCGGGAGATCGAGCCAGATGTTTCGGTATTCGTTGAGCCAGACCGGGTGCGGGCGGAAGCCCTTCACGTACGGCTGCCAGGCGAACATGTCGACCGCGTACGAGAGGAACGCCCACGGTGCGTCATCGGCCAGGATCGCGTTTGCCTCTGCATAGAGGGCGAGGCGTTTCTCGCGGTCGACTTCGGCGCGCGCCGAGTCGAGGATCGCGTCGAGCTTCGGGTTCCGGTAGAAGGAGCGGTTCTCAGAGTTCACCGGATGGATCGATCGGCTGTGGAACAGGATGTCCATGAAGTTCGACGGATCCGGGAAGTCCTGATGCCAGCCCGTGAATGCGGCCTGGGCGACCCGCGGTTTCCCCGTTTCCTTCAGGTATGTCGCAAACGACACCATCTTCAGATCGATTTCGATTCCAATCTCTTTTAGATCTTGTTGGAAGAGTTGCGCCCCGCGTACATCTCCTTCGCCCCTTACCCAGAGCGTGATCGGCTCGCTCAAACCGTTGGGAAACCCTGCCAAGCGCATTTCTTCCTTGGCTCGCTCGAGGTCGAACACCTGCCTCGTCGGCAGCTCGGGATCGTAGGGCGCGAGCATTGGAGGCAAGACCTGGCTGGCGGCGAGCACCTCACCGGGGTTGAGGCGTTCGAGCTTCGAGCGGTCGATCGCGAACGCGACGGCGCGACGCACGTGGACGTTGTCGAACGGAGGCAGCTCGCAGTTGAGCCCGATCGCATAGACCGAGGGGCTCGGGACTTCCGCGCGATAGGGAGCCCAGGCCTTGGACTCGCGCATGAAGAGCCTGTTCACCTTGCTCGGCCGGTGAATGACGTCGAGGTCGCCGTTGCGGAAGCGCGCGCTCGCGACGTCGGGCGAGATGTTCTCGAGGAAGACCATGCGTTCGACGCGCGCCTGCGGAGCCCAGTACTCGTCGAAGCGATGGAGCTCGACTTGAACGCCCCGCTCCCAGCGCGAGAATGCAAAGGGTCCGGCGCCGACCGGGTGACGTCCCACCGCATCGGGTCCTTCCGCCGCTTCGAGCTGCTCGACGTGCTCTCTCGGGAGCGGGTAGGCGAACGGCATGGCGAGCGCGTTCAGAAACGTCTGATCCGCCTCGTCGAGCTGAAACTCGATCGTCTTGTCGTCGATGACGCGGATGCCTTCGATGTGTTCCGCTTCTCCTTGGTGGTACGCAGGCGCGCCCACGATCGACTTGTAGAACGGGTACCCCGGGGAGCCGGTCGTTTCCGAGAGCAAGCGGTGCAGCGACCAGGAGATGTCGTGCGCGGTGATCTCGCGGCCGTTGTGAAACTTGATGCCATTGCGAAGCGCGAAACGGAAGGCCCGACCCGCGTCCGACACGGTGGGCAGCGCCGCAGCGAGGCCTGGAATCATGTTGCCGTCGTAGTCGTAGTCGAGCAGTCCATCGTAGAGCAGGCGGCAAGCCGCGGTCGAAAGGGTGTCGTAGGCGAAGTGCGGATCGAGCGTGTGGATGTTGCTGCCGGCCGAAAAGATGAGCGTCCCGCCCGACTGCGGGGATTGGTGCCCGGCGCCGACGTAACGCGGGCCGATGGGCGCCTTTGGGAAGTGGGTGACCACCCATCCTATGAGCAATGCGAACGCCAGAACCGCGACGCCTCCCCAAAGCCATCGGGTAGGGCGGCAGCGCTCAGTCTTTGGGGTCGAACGCATCGCGCAGCCCTTCTCCAAAGAGGTTGAAACCAAAGACCGCCATGCTGATCAACACGGCCGGGTAGACTGTGAGTCGGGGAAGTCCGAGGAGTAGCGACTGACTCTCGTTGAGCATCGAGCCCCAACTTGCCGTCGGCGGCCGGACTCCGAGGTTCAGAAACGAGAGCGCGCTTTCCGCGATGATCATGCGCGCGACCATGATCGTCGCGATCGCGATGATCGGGCCGATGACGTTGGGCAGGACGTGCCGGGCGAGGATCCGGAAGTGACGGAGCCCGAGGGCTCGGGCGGCCTGGATGTAGTCGAGCTCGCGAGCCTCCATCGTCTTTGCCCGGGTCACGCGGGCTAGAGTGGTCCAGGAGAGAACCCCCAGCACGATGCAGATCGTCCATATTCCAGGCGCATCGAAGACGCGCTGCATGACGATGGCGATCAAGAGAAAGGGCATCGAGAGCACGACGTCGACGAGACGCATCAGATACGTGTCGGTGCGTCCGCCGACATAGCCGGACAGCAGGCCGAGCGCGACCCCGATTAGCACCGCCAGCGCAGTTGCGAGATAGGCGACCAGCATCGAGACCCGGGCGCCGCTCAGCAGCCGGCTGAGCTCGTCGCGGGCGAGAATGTCGCCGCCTAGCCAGTGCCCCGGTTCGACGCCTGGGCCGGCCGGGAGTCCGTTTGGAAGCAGAAGGCTATCGGTGAACTGCTCGACCGGATCGTAAGGCGCGAGCCAGGGCCCCAAAACACCCAGCGCCGTCACCGCGACCACAAGGAACAGGCCGACCAGAGCCCCCTTGTTCCGCCGAAATCGTCGAAACGCCCGTGAATCCATGCGCTTGCTGGGAGGTACTGGGTTCAGGGGATCCCGTCAATTTCCGCCCCTCTGTGCGATCCAAGACCTGCATAGACGATCTAGTTGTCAACACAGAGCAGCTCAAATTGAGTCCAATGCATCCTATTTTACTCATTATTCCCTATATTTATGAGTTATCGCATTTTTGTGTTGACGTAATTCTTTTGAATGGAATACATTCGCTATAAGTTATTCAAATGACTCTACCAAGGGGACATCAGCGCACAACTCGGGAATCAGAGGCCAGGATTTGGTCGGACGAGGAGCTCGAGGCGATCGAGCAGGCGCACGTCGAAGGGATGAGCGTCCAGCAGATCGTCGAGACCTTCACGGCTCGGGGCTCCCGGCTTACCGAAGCCACCTTCCGGAAGTACGTCCAGCTTGGGCTACTGCCGCGAAGCGTTCGGGTCGGCCGCAAGGGCAAGCACCGCGGCTCGCAGGGCCTCTATCCGGCGACCGCCGTTCGCCAGATCGATCACATCCGCCGCCTGATGCAGCAGGGGTTCACGATGGAGGAAATCCAAAAGGAGTTCCTCTTTGTTCGCGGCGACATCGATGCGCTAAGGCGCCAACTCCAGCGCGTGTACCAGGCGATCGAAACCGCCGTACACGAGCAGCAGCGCGAAGGAGCCGACGACGTGGGCGTCGGCGATGCGCTCAGTGACGTTCGCGAGCTCGGTTCGGAGCTCGTTCAGAAGCTCGAGGCCATCGAGCGGCGCCTGACGATGCGGGCCCGCATGGCGCGGGCAGCTGTCTAAGAGATCTGAGGGGGAGAGGTGTCATGAAGGACGCAGCAAGCGCAGAGGTTGTCGACAGGGAATCCAATCCGGACGAGGAACCGGAGTCACTTGCAGACGCGCTCGACGAGCCGGGAACCGAGGAGCGCCGCGGTCGCAGGAAGCGCCGTTCGCGTGCCCGCGCGCGCACGATCTCGATTCGCCGATTGAGCAAGGCGGAGCTCAATCGGGGCCGCGAGCTCTATCCCGAAAGCGACTACTGGAAGCCGAAAAGCCGCTCGGAGTGCAAAGACATGGAGCGGCCGTGCCCCTTCGTCTCCTGCAAGTATCACCTCTACATCGACGTCCATCCGGTGCGCGGGTCGATCAAGCTCAACTTTCCGGACATCGAGATCTGGGAGATGACCGATACCTGCGCGCTCGATGTCGCTGACCGCGGGGGCATCACTCTCGAAGAGGTCGGGGAGATCATGAATCTCACACGCGAGCGCGTTCGACAGGTCGAGACGGCCGGGCTTGCTAGGCTACAAGAGTATCGCGACGTCGAGCGACTCAAGGACTACGTGACCTAAGGGCCACTCCAAGGGCAGCAGGGGGGAGGGTGTCGCCGACTGGCGGCACCCTTTTTTAATTCAGCGAGTGCTCGCGCGGCCTCTTGGCCCAGATCGAGTCCCAGCCTTGTCGATACCGCTCGCTTGCCACCTTGGCGGGCCGGCCGATCGATGCGCGCGCGTCGTGCTGAACCTCGACGTCGAAAAGCACAGGGGACTCCGAACGCGCCTTCAGCCGAACCACCTCGCCGTGAATGGGCTTGCCCTCGTCGAGCGGACGAACCCGCCCTGCCTCGATGCCGTCCCCGCGCCGGCGAAGCACGTCGTAACCGTTGCCATCGTCTGATTTGCCACAGACGAGCATCAAATCGTCAGATTTCTGAGACCGCATAGCCTAGAAATAAGGCCGCCCGGCCAAGAAGTCTAGGGTTACGCCCTGGTGGCCGGGCACTTGTCAGCGGCGACTCCGTTGCGTACGGTGCGCGCGGTCGTGAAGCGAATCGTCGTTCTTTCTCTGCTTTTCCTGTTCAGTGCTGCACCGGCGGCGGCTCAGGACCTCGCCTGCCCCTCTGGCAACCTCCTCTCGGGCAAGTCGCCCCTTGCCCGACCAGGCGTCACACACGCCGAGCGGCTCACCGACGGCTTCGTCGCGGCGGAAGGCGACCCTTGGCAGAGCGAGCTGACCTCGGTTCTAGCCGACAGCAGGAGCCACGTCATTTACGACCTCGGCGCGATCACCCGTTTGACCGCGGTCGACCTTCAGGGCGACAACAACGACGACTACGTCGTCGAGCTCTCCGATGACCGGCGCAGCTTCGCTCCGCTCTGGGTGGCGGACCCGGCCTCCGGTCAAGGGATGCGACGGCGCGGCAGCCGCGGCCTTAGCGGCCAAGGCCGGTACCTTCGCATCCGCGCGCAGGGCGGCGATAGCTTCTACAGCCTGAGCGAAGTCCTTGCCTTTTGTGACACGCCTTCCGCGTGGCCGCCCGCGGTTCAGGTCAAACAGACGTCGAGCTGGTGGTGGAAGAAAATCGTCGAGAAGCGCGACCATCGCTATCGGCTTTCGGTCGCGGTGCTCGGCCTGCTGTTCTTCATTGCGCTCTTCCGCATCGAAGAAAACAAGAAGGCGCTTTGGGTCGCGTCGGCACTCTCCATCACCATGCTCGCGGTTTCAGGCTACCGGCTCTACGGCGCGAGGCTGGCACCTTGGTTTGCCGAGTGGGGAGTCTACGTGCTGGGGGCTTCGGTACTCGTCTGGGCGGCGCGCGGGATTTGGCTAGTCGGCCAGAGCCAGGAGGCCCGCCAATGGCTGCAGCGCGGGGCACTTCTCTGGGTGATTCTCGCGAGTGCGACCGCGTGGGTGAACTTCGGCGTGTTCCACACCTCGAGAGTCGTCCACTACTGGGATACGTTTCATTACTACGTCGGCTCCAAGTACTTCGAAGAGAACGAATACGAGCGGCTCTACCAGTGCGTGCTCGCCGCCGACTACCAGGAACGCGGCGAAGCGGACCTGGGAAAGCGAAAGATCCGCGACCTGGTCGACAACCGCCTGCACTACATCAGCAAGGACGACGCCATTCGCTACCAGAAGACTTGCGCGGAGCATTTCTCGCCCGAGCGCTGGGAGGCCTTTCGCTACGATACGCGCTCTTTCCGGACCGTCATGGGGTCCGGCTGGTGGAAAGACATGTTGATGGACCACGGCTACAACGCGAGCCCGATCTCCAACATGGTGGCCGCGTTTCTCACGAACATCGGCTGGCAGGAGCAACTGCCCAAGGTCTCCTCCGCTAGGGTCGAACCGAGCGACCTGAAGACGTTCCGTAAGCGGATTCTTCGCTACACGATGATCGACCTGGCCCTCTATGCCGGCGCGTTCCTGATGATTCTTTGGGCGTTCGGTCTACGCGCGACCGCGCTCTCGGTGCTGGTCTGGGGCACGGGCTACCCCTGGGCTTACTTCTGGACCGGGGGAAGCTTCGCGCGCGTGCCGTGGCTGTTCATGGCGGTTGCTGCCGTGACGCTCTTGAAGCGCGGCTACCCGCTGCTGTCTGGTTTCACGCTCTCGTGGAGCGCGCTGCTGCGACTCTTTCCAGCCGCCCTTGCTGGCGGTCCGATCGCCAGCGTGGTCGATCGCTTCATCCGACGAAAGAAGATCCAACGCCCCTGGCTCGATAGCAGCGACAAGCGGTTCATCATCGGCGGCGTTTTGGGCCTGGCGGTGCTTTGCTCGGCAAGCATTGCCGTCAACGGGTTCGACGCGCACTCCCAGTTTCTCACAAACACCTTCAAGCACCGCGATACGCCGCTCACGAACCACATGGGGCTCCCGACCATTCTCTCGTACAAGCCGAGCACGGTGGGCCGTTTCACCAAGGACCAGAGCCTCCAAGATCCTTGGGCCAAATGGAAACAGGCTCGCAAGGAAACCAAGCACGACAGGCGCTGGCTTCACGGGCTGCTCCTCCTCGGGATGTTCGTCTTGCTCGCGCTTGCAGGCCGCCGGCTCGCGCCTTGGGCGGTGCTCGCTGGGAGCACGATGCTCATCATCGGATTCTTCGAGCTGACTTGTTATTACTACAGCTTCGTCATCCTGATGGCTCCGCTCGCGATCGAGCGGCTGCGCTATTCGGTCGCGCTCATTTTGATGACGATTACAGGGCTGATTCTGCAGTTCTTCATAGGATGGTACGACGAGCAGTACATCTGGGAGACCGTCGCCGTGCTCCTCGCGCTGAGCTACATCCTCATCGACGTCGTGCAGCACCCTCTTCCGGAGTCTTCTCCGGCCTCGGCAGCTGACCCGTCGGCATAGTTGCAAGCGCCTTGGACCGGCCTTACCCTCTGTCGGTTAGACAGGTTCACGTGATCGCTGGTGTGCGTTTGCACACGGGAGGAAAGTCCGAGCTTCAAAGGACAGGATGCCAGGTAACGCCTGGTGGGGGTGACCCCGAGGAAAGTGCCACAGAAAGCAAACCGCCTCGCCGCCGAAAGGCCGCGCGGCAAGGGTGAAAGGGTGAGGTAAGAGCTCACCGGGCCGGCGGTAACGTCGGTCGCACGGCAAACCCCATCTGAAGCAAGACGAAATAGGGAGGCGTCGAGGGCGGTC
>CAMYJN010000082.1 GCA_947258625.1 uncultured Polyangiaceae bacterium
ATCGGATTGTCGGTGAGGAGGGCGCCGATACGGGTGAGGGCGAGCTGGTCTGGTTCGTCGACCCGATCGACGGCACGACCAACTATGCGCATGGGCATTTTTTCTTTGCCGTGTCGATCGCCTTGTATCGCGGCCGAGAAGGGCTGGTCGGCCTGGTGCACGCGCCGGCGCTCGGGGTCACCTGGAAAGCGGCGAAGGGGATGGGTGCGTTTCGCAACGGCAAACCCTGCTCGGTGTCGGCCCGCGACCAACTCGAAGAGGCAGTCTGTGCAACCGGCTTTCCCTACGACCGCTGGTCGAACGGCGACAACAATCTCGCGGAGCTCGGGCTTTTCTTGCAGCGCGCCAGAGGCATCCGGCGGTGTGGCACCGCGGCGGTCGACCTCTGTCTGGTCGCCGACGGCACGTATGACATCTACTGGGAGAAGTCGCTCAATGCCTGGGACCTGTGTGCCGGCGCGCTGATCGTCGAGGAAGCCGGCGGCCAGCTATCGACGTACGAAGGCGAAGAAGCTGACCCGCGCAGTGGAAAGCTGGTCGCCTCCAATGGCCTGCTTCATGAGGCTGCCGTGCGCACGATTCGTGAGGCACGTCACAATCTCACATCCGACTAATCGTGAATCGGGCCGGTTCGGCCAGTACACTGAACGGGATGGGGATTGAACCGGAGGTGGAGCAGGCCTGGGAGCCCGGATCTGCGTGCTCGGCGGAAACGTTGGAAGCGCGGGTGCCTCTTAGCGCCGACGAGCGCCACTCGATGATGAGCTCACTCGGCCGGCGGTACTTGGCGACGATGCTGATCTGCGCCGGAATCGCCTATGAGGGGCTCGCGCTCGGCCACTGGTCGACCGGCGCCAATCAAACCGACCTGAAGTTGATGACGATCTACGGGCTCGCTGGAATCGCAATGCTTGCGCTCGGATGGCGCGCCCATCATCAACCCCCGCGGCTCGCCTGGTCGCTCCACATTGGCGGCTCGGCGTTTCTCGTCGTCACAGCGACGGTCACGCTGGCGTACGCCCTGGGCGGTGATCCTTCTGATTTCTACGTCTACCTGTTGATTCAGCTCGCAGCTGGGGCACTGGTGCACGATTGGCGTTGGCTCGCCGTGATCATGGTCGTCGGGTACCTCGGCTGGGGCATTACGTCGCTCTTTGTGCCAGACGTCGACTGGGTGAAGAGCGTGGGATACTTGTTTGGTTTCTCTGCCATCACGATCGGAATCCATTACGCAAGAAGCCGCGCACTGATTCAAATGGAAGAGCTCCGGCTAGCCGCAGAGCGCGCCTCCCAAGCGAAGACGGATCTGTTAGCCAACGTGAGCCACGAGGTTCGCACGCCGATGAACGGCGTCCTCGGTCTGAGCGCCCTGCTGCTCGATACCGATCTCGACGAAAAGCAGAAGAAGATGATCACCGCGATCCGGGAGTCCGCGGACGCGCTGGTGGAGATTGTCGACGAGATCCTGGACTTCTCACAGCTTCAAAAGGGTCAGGTCGAGCTCGACAACGCGCCGTTCGACATGCGGGCGGTCATCGACGGAGTCGTCGACCTCATGCAACCACGCGCCGAGGCGAAGGGTATTCGCCTCGAATCGGAGACGCTGGAAATCACGAGCCAGCGGTTCCAGGGAGACAGCGGCCGCATCCGCCAGGTGCTGCTCAACCTGGTGAACAACGCGATCAAGTTCACCGACTCGGGCTCGGTACAGGTTCGGGCGGAGCTTGTAGACCGCGCGGAGAAGGCCCGAGTTCGCCTTTCGGTGCGCGATACGGGTGTCGGTATTCCAGAGGAGTCGCTCGAGGGAATCTTCACCCGCTACCAGCGAAGCAACAGCGGCTCGAACCGAAGCGCGAGAGGCAACGGATTGGGCTTGGCAATCAGCAAACAGCTGGTGGAGCTCATGGGTGGCGAGCTGGGGGTCAGCAGCACAGTCGACGAGGGTACTTGCTTTTGGGCCGAGTTCGACTTGGGACTCGGCCAGGACACTACCTTGCGGGTCATCGAGACCGACGGCCGGACCCAAGCACTCATACGCGAGGGCGCGCTGGTGCTCGTCGCCGAAGACGACCCGACCAGCCGCATGGTGACCGAGGCGCTCTTGAGAAAGCTCTCGTGCGAGGTGGACATCGCGACCGACGGTCGGGAGGCACTCGATAAAGCGAAAGCCAAGGACTACGACATCGTGTTCATGGACTGCCACATGCCACTGATCGACGGCTTCCAAGCCACGAAGCGGATTCGCCAGTCGCCGGACAAAGAGGAGCTGCCAATCGTCGCGCTTACCGCAAGCGTCGCCGAAGAAGACCGAGTCCGCTGCCTCGATGCCGGCATGAACGACGTGGTCTGCAAGCCGGTGCGGACCTCGATGCTGGCCAAAGCCTTGGAGCGATGGGTGCCTCTGTCGGGCGCTCGCCCGACGAAGGCGGCGTCTACGCTTCCACCTCCGCCTGCGCTGGACCTGGCCATGGTTGGACAGTTGGTCTCGCTCGACGGCGAAGATGACGAGTTCATCGAGGATGTCCTGCTGGGCTATGTCGATCAACTTCGGGCTTCCGTGACGCAGATGAGAGCAGCATTCGACGAAGGCGACATGGACGCTGCGCGCCTCAGCGCCCACACGGTCAAGGGAGCGAGCAAGCAGATCGGTGCGACCCGCGTTGGCGAGCTCTTAGGCAGCATCGAGGGCGAGACCAGCATCGACGCGGCCCGCAATCTCCTCGAAGTGGTCGAGCAGGAAGTGCCTCACGTCGAAGAAGCGATTCAAGGGCTGCTCAGTCGATCTCGCCGCGCGGGCTAGATCTCCAGTGGAGCTCGACTGCATCTCGACTAGATGTCGAGGTTGGTCACGTTGAGGGCGTTGCTCTCGATGAACGCGCGCCGAGGTTCGACTTGGTCGCCCATCAGGACGCTGAACAACTCTTCGGCCTCCAGCGCATCTTCGATACGCACCTGAAGAAGCGTCCGCGTGTCCGGGTCCATGGTCGTCTCCCAGAGCTCGTCCGGGTTCATCTCGCCGAGGCCCTTGTAGCGCTGGATGCCAAGGCCCTTTCGCGCGCGCGAGTCGAGCTCTGTCCAAAGCGCCTCCAAGTCGGCGACCTCGGAAGGCTCGGACGCCGGTTTGCCGTCCTTGTCGAGCACCGTGAGCAAAAACGGCGGCTCCCCCAGGGCTCGAATGCCCTGGTAGATCTGTCGGAGCTCCGAGAGGTTCCCTGCGGAAAGGAAATCGAAGTCGATCGTGGTGACACGGCGCGTCCCACCATCCTGCGTTGTGATGACGACCTTGTACCGATCGTGCTCTTCGTCGCGCTCGATGCTGGCTTCTAGGTCGCCGGGGCGTTTGGCGCGCACGTGCTTCTCGAGCAATTCGATGGCCGCCTCTACCCTCGTTCGATCGGTGAGGTCCGCTTCCTTCAAGTCGGCAACGGTTACGAGCGCCTCGACCACGAAGGGATCCACCCTGTGCCCGATGTTTTCGAGGAGCAGCCGGAATCGCGTCACGTCTTGGAGGAGATTCCGCAGCGGCTCTCCGCTCAGCTGAGTGCTGCCGCCCTTCATGCCTAGTCGAACGTTGTCGGTTCCGAGCTCGATGAGATATCGGTTCAACTCATCGTTGTCCTGAAGGTAACGCAGCTTCTTGCCCTTCTTTACTTTGTAGAGAGGCGGCTGCGCGATGTAGAGATAGCCTTTGTCGATGAGCTGCGGCATCTGACGGTAGAAGAAGGTCAGCAGCAGCGTCCGGATGTGTGAACCGTCGACGTCGGCGTCGGTCATGATGATGACCTGGTGATAGCGGAGCTTCTCGAGGCTGAAGTTCTCTCCGCCTTCGACGCCGCAGCCGAGCGCCGTGATCAAGGTGCCGATTTCCGCACTCGAAATCATTTTCTCGAAACGCGCCCGCTCGACGTTGAGGATCTTCCCGCGAAGCGGCAAAATCGCTTGGAAGCGCCGATCGCGCCCCTGTTTGGCGCTGCCGCCTGCCGAATCACCCTCGACGATGTAGATCTCGCTCTCGCTCGGATCTTTGCTTTGGCAATCGGCGAGCTTTCCAGGAAGGGTGCTCGCATCGAGGACGCCTTTGCGCTGGACCATTTCGCGCGCACGGCGTGCGGCCTCCCGAGCACGTGCGGCAAGCACCGTCTTCTCGACGATGCGCTTGCCGGCCTTTGGCTCTTCTTCGAGGTACTGGCTGAGCTTTTCGTTGAGGACGCTCTCGACGATACCCTTGACCTCGCTCGAGACCAGCTTGTCTTTGGTCTGAGAGGAGAACGCCGGGTCCGGGTGCTTGACCGAAATGATCGCGGTCAGACCTTCACGCACATCCTCGCCGCTGAGCGGGTGTTTGAGATCTTTCAGGAGTTTTTCGCGCGAGCCGTACTGGTTGATGACGCGGGTCAGCGCGGTCCGAAGGCCGGTCATGTGCGTGCCACCGTCGCGATTGAAGACGTTGTTCGTGTAGGGAAAAATCGACTCGTTGTAGGAGTCGCTCCACTGCATCGCGATCTCGATGTCGACGCCGTCCTTGACCGAGTGTAGGTAGATGACGTCGTCGTGCAGCGCTGTCTTCTTCTTGTTGAGCGATTCGACGAATTCGCGAATCCCACCCTCGAATTTGTGGGTAACCTTCTTGCCGTCGCCCCGTTCGTCCTCGAGCGAGACCTCCAGGCCAGCGTTGAGAAACGAGATCTCGCGCAGCCGGTTGTTGAGCACCTCGAAGCTGACGTCAGTCATCGTGAAGATCTGGGGGTCGGGCTTGAAGGTGACCTTGGTCCCCGTCTTGTCGCTTGTGCCGATCGCCTCGAGCGGGGCCTTGGGAACGCCGCGTTCGTACTCTTGAAACCAGAGCTTGCCTTCGCGACGGATTTCCATCTTAAGCCATTCGCTCACCGCATTGACCGCGCTGACGCCGACGCCGTGTAAGCCGGCGGACACCGAGTAGCTCTCGCTGTCGAACTTCCCGCCAGCGTGAAGCTGTGTCATCACGACCTCGGCTGCACTGACGCCCTTCTTGTGCATACCGACGGGGATGCCTCGACCGTTGTCGATGACGGTCACTGAGCCCCCAGAGTGAACAATGACTTGGACTGCGTCACAGTGGCCCGCTAAGTGCTCGTCGACCGCGTTGTCGACCGCCTCCCAAACGAGGTGGTGGAGCCCCGTGCCGTCGTGCGGATCACCGATGTACATACCCGGCCGCTTCCGCACCGCCTCGAGCCCTTCGAGCACCTGAATTGCGCTTTGATCGTAGCCTGGCGCAGCAGGGCTCGGTTCGACGATCGGAGGTTCAGCCATGACTGCGTTTCTAGCCTCGAAGGGGGACCAACGCAAGGACTGATGCAGCCTCTAACCCATTGATCTGACAAATGAATTTCTGGGTCCGGGAAGCTCAGTCTCCGAGCACTCGCCGCCGGGTCAATCGGACCGAAAGAAGGGTGCACGGCACGAGGAAAAGAGCCGTCGATCCGAGCAGGCCGAGGAGGTGTGAGCCGGGGTTCCCCAGGACCAAAAGGCCGCGCGCGCACTCCGCGAGTTGGTAGACCGGATTGAGCTGCATCAGTGCCCGCAACGCGGCGCTCTGCGGTTCGACTGGAAAGAAAGTATTGCTGACCAAGCTCACCGGCCAGCCGATCAGAAAGACCGGATAGTTCATGTGATCGATCGCTGGAACGACCGCGGTGAAGATCAGCGCAAACGACGCAAACGCGCAGCCCGCAATGAACCCGAGCATTGGCATGAAGACGAGGAACTCCAACCTCACGTCAACGACGCCGAGCAGATCGAACACCGTGATGACCAACGCTACGATTGAAATGTTGACCATTCCGCGCACGGCGCCCCAGAGGATCTCCCCCCAAACCACGCTGGGAAGCTCGACCTGCGTGGCCAGGATGCCGTCCCAAGTCTTTTGGTAGAACATCCGAACGTACGCCGAGTACAGCGCTTCGTAGTATGGTGTGCCGAAACCCGTATACGCGATCAGCCCCGGCGCGATGTAGGTCGCGTAGTTGATCATCGTGCCACGGTAGTCGAGGTCTTCGATGAAACCGCCGAACCCGATGCCGAAGGCCAGGAAGAAGATCACCGGCTCCATGGCTGGAGGGATCACCGCCGTACGCCAGTTTCGCAGATAAACCAGGGCGTTTCTGCGAAATACGGCCCAGGAGCGCCAGTTCGCGACCGCCGTCAGGCTGCGCACAGCGCTCACGTAGACCGCCCATTTCGTCGCGCCAGAGCGATGAAGAGGTCGTCGAGGTTGGGTGGGCGCACCTGCCAAGTCGCCTCTCCGAACCGGGCCGTGAGCGCAGCCAGATCTTCTTTGCTCACCGGGACCCGGAGCTCTCCGAGCACCGTCGCCACTTGCTCCGCGCCTCGGTCTCGCAACCAGGCAGCGATGGCCTCACGCGCTGGCTCTGCGCGCGGCACGATGATGACGTGGTCACCGAGGACGCTGTCGATGACGCGATGCGGTTCGCCATGGACGACGTCGCGGCCTTCGTGAATCACGAGCAGCTCGTCGCTCAGGCGCTCGGCTTCGTCCATGTAATGGGTCGTGAGCACGATCCCCAAGCCATCGGCGCGCATTCCGTCGATCAGCTCCCAGACGTCAAGGCGCGCGCTCGGATCGAGGCCGGTTGTCGGTTCGTCGAGGAACAAGACGCTGGGCCGATGCACGATCGAACGGGCAATGAGAAGTCGCCGGACGTATCCGCCCGAGAGGACGTGCGGAGACGCGTCCGCATAGGGCGTGAGGTCGAAATGTTCGAGAAGCTCTGCAACCCGGCCTTCGAGGTTTTCGACTCTCGGGCGGAAATAGCTCGCGTAGATCAGAAGGTTTTGCGCGACCGTGAAATCGTAGTCGAGCGAATCGTCCTGGGTACTGACGCCGATCATGCGCTTCGCCTCGGCCCGGTTCTCGGAAAACCGCCTCCCGCCGTAGTAGATCGTGCCTTCATCGGGAGGAACGAAGCCGTAGAGCATCCGCAGAGTGGTCGTTTTTCCGGCGCCATTGGGACCGAGGAGGCCGAGGACCGTGCCCCGACGGCAGCTCAGGTCGAGATGGTCGACAACCACGCGGTTCCCGTAGCTCTTGGTCAGATCGCGCGCTTCGAGAATTGCAGTCGTCATGCGGAATCCAACCCAGAACGTGACGGGGCCCGGGTGGGCATCCTACAATGGGAACCGGATCGCGCACGGTACAAATCCGTGGCGTTGCAGAGCAGCGATGTTGAAGCCGAACGACCAAGAGAATGCGACTCCGCTGAACACCGTGGGGCGGGTGTTGGACAGCCGCTGGATGATGGCCTTTGCCGTCCTCGCCGTGCTGGTGGCGATCGCCTGGGCTCTATTGGAGAGCGACCCACGCGCGCGGCCGGTCGCTGGACCGGGGTCGACGCGGCCCATGGCCACCGTCGAGCTGCTCGGCGTTCCGCCCGAGGCGGAGGTTCTTCTCGATGGCCGAAAGATCGACAACAGCTTGTTCGGGGTCACGCCGGGCACGAGACACGCATTGGAGGTCAGCGACGCGCAGGGCCGGACCTGGCGGCAGGTATTCCTGGCCGAAGGTTCGCTCTCGCTGATCGTTGAGCTTCGAACGCAGTTCGTCGAAGTCGAGGTCTCGCCTAAGGGCCCGACGAAGAAGTCGGACTGATTTCGTAGCCGCGCAGCTTGGCAGACACGGTCAGCGTGCGATCACTCAGGTTCGACCGCATGGTCGACTCGACCGACACCGGACCCACCCTCGGGCAGTACACCGTGCGCACCTCCAGCTCGAGCTTGCCGCCGGTTTCGGAGACCAGCACGCAATCTTCGAACGCGCCCGCGCGTGTCTCTACACGCAGTCCCATGGAGACCAAACGGGCCGTACGGCCTCCGCGGCCCGGCCAGGTCGCGCCTCGTTCGAATGGCGCGCGCAGGACCCATTCATCTCCTGGCGGCACCCGAATCCCTTGGGGGAGGACTTCGTA
>CAMYJN010000083.1 GCA_947258625.1 uncultured Polyangiaceae bacterium
CGCGCCAATCTGGGGTGGTTGCTGTCTTGCAGATTGGCACTTGCGACGTCGACTCCAACCCACATCGCGCCTTTTTCCGCGCCCCTCCATTCATATCCATCCATGTAAGAGGACGTCCCTGCGACAACCCTGCATACGACGGCAGGCGGCAGCGCGAGCCGGAACGGCGAAGCCCGCGCCAGGGAGGACTACGGTTGGGGTGGGCGGTGTAACCAAACCAAACCACCCCCCAACTCCCGCAACCCCCCACCCACGCCAGTTCCCCCCAACCCTTCACCCCGCCCCGAAGTTAAAAAGTAACGGCCCGAAAGGGGGGGCTTTCGGGCCGTTAGAGAGATGGCGGGTTGGATGAAGTGGGGGGAAACAAGCCAAACCGCCGGTCTAACAACACTACGGGGGACGTGGGGGGACGTCTTCGCCGCAGTATTTATGTCACTCCTTGTATATGCTACTACCGTGCCAACTATTCAGCGTCTGGAATCATGAATGATCTCATAGTGATTCCGAGATCGTGATCATTGAACGTCGTTCAGATCTGAAAAGTTTTTTAAGTTCTGTGCCTTTAACCCCTAAATTGCAACCGATCGACCGAAGGGGCAGGTACAGATGTGGGCTGGATCACAATCGAGACATGCTCTGAATAACCCTTACAGATGAATTACAAGTGTATTCAAGCTGGACAGGCGTTAGGCAGCTCACTTTTCATTCTTGCATTCGATTTTTCAGATCTGCATGATTGGGAGCCCGTAGTCGAGCAGCATTTGATGGCTCTCGGAGATCAGGAGCCTGCTCGATCGGCCTTCGGGAGGCGCGACGAACCGGAATTCGCGGGTTGAAGCGCCCGAGGTCGCCTGAGCGAGCTCGGCGATTTGGTGTGACGTGCCTGATACCGACACCACCCCACCTGCACCCGCATTCCGTGCAGATTTGATTTCAGAGTTGAAATCCGCTGTGCCTGTACCGCCGGTCGCACTATCGCCGGATATGGAGGTCAAATGAACCACGACTTGGTCGGGACGGGGCTCGTAGGCCTGCCGTAGGTCGACCGGAACATGGCTGTCATCGTTGTGGGCGACGAGCTCGACCTGGCCGTCAGAGAATCGAATGGTGGTGCGTCCGGTGTTTCGCATCCGGCCCAGCGGCCAGGGGAAGCGGTCGCGCACTCCGAGAAGGCCGGAGAGGAGCGCGGCAATGATGCCTCCGTGGGTGAAGACAATCGCTCGGCCGCCCCCGGGCATCCGCTGGCGAAGGGCCTGAAGGGAGGCGTCGGCGCGCTGGAACACCTCCGGCCAGCTCTCGCCTCCGCCGATGGCGAAGGTCCGGCGGTCTTTGAGCGCCGCGATTTGCTCGGGGAAGCGCTCGACGACCTGCTCCATCGTCAGCCCCTCCCAGTTGCCCACGTCGATCTCGCGCCACGCCCTGTCGTGCTCGACCTCGACGCCAGCGGCCCTGGCGGTCTCGGCGGCTCGGCTCAAGTCCGAGCTGAGCACCAGGTCGTATCGCTGCCCGAGAAGCGCCGCGCCGAGCGCGTCCACTTGCGTGCGTCCCAAATCGCTCAGCGGGGAATCCCCCTGACCCTGCCAGACGCCCTCCGCGTTCGATACCGATTGCCCGTGCCGGACCAGACAGACTTCGAACGTGCTCATGCCGCAGGGGCGACGCCAAGCTCTTTGCGCGGCATGATCACGTGGTCGACGATGCCGTATTCCTTGGCTTCGAGGGCCGAGAGGAACTTGTCGCGCTCGGTGTCGTGGCGGACCTTTTCGACGTCCTGGCCGGTGTGCCGGGCGAGGATCTCGTTGAGCCGCTTCTTGGTGTTGAGGATCTCTTTGGCGTGGATTTCGATGTCAGACGCCTGCCCCTGATAGCCGCCGAGCGGCTGGTGAATCATGACCCGGCTGTGCGGGAGCGCGCGGCGCAGGCCCTTGGTGCCCGCTGCCAAGAGGAATGCACCCATCGATGCCGCTTGCCCCAGGCACACCGTCGAAACGGGGCAGCGCACGTAGCTCATGGTGTCGTAAATCGCGAGGCCGGACGAAACCATGCCACCCGGGCTATTGATGTAGAGCGTGATTTCTTTGTCGGCGTCCTCGCTCTCGAGGTAGAGGAGCTGAGCGATGATCGCGTTCGCCACGAAGTCGTTGATCGCGGTGCCCAAAAAGACGATGCGGTCCTTCAAAAGGCGGCTGTAGATGTCCCAGGCTCGCTCGCCACGGTGGGTTTCTTCGATGATGGTGATTGCGCGCGTCGCAAAATCGTCGCTCATGCGTGGAACCTAGTCCCTCTGGGCGTCCCCGCAATCCGGATTTTGAGGAGCGGGGTTCGGCGCTATGTTCTCCAGATGCTGCCGCCCGCTCTCGAGATGGTCCGCCAGTTGATCGCAGCGCCTTCGGTCAGCTCGCCGGACCTCCGTTTCGACCAGTCCAACCGCGGGGTGATCGATCGACTGGCCGAGTGGGCGGCCGAGCTCGGCTTTGCCGTGCGGATCGAGTCGCTCTCCGGAGACTCGGGCAAGGCCAATCTGATCGCCACGCTCGGGGAGGGTGAGGACGGCCTCGTGCTTTCGGGGCATACCGACACCGTCCCCTACAACGCCGAGCGCTGGACCGACGACCCATTCGTGCTGACCGAGCGGGAGGGCAGGCTCTACGGGCTCGGCACGGCCGACATGAAGGGCTTTTTCGCGGCGGCGCTTCACGCGGTGGCGCGCTTTGACCCGGCGACGATTCGGCAGCCGATCACGATTCTCGGAACTGCGGACGAAGAGAGCACCATGAACGGTGCGCGTGCCCTGGCCGAGAGCGGTGAGCATTTCGGACGCTACGCGATCATCGGTGAGCCAACCGGCCTGCAGCCGATTCGAAAGCACAAGGGCGTCTTCTACGTGCAGGTCGCGGTGGGCGGCAAGGCGGGACATGCAAGCAACCCGGCGCTCGGGGTGAACGCCATCGAAGGGCTGCAGCGGGTGCTCATCGCTCTGCAGTCATGGCGGGACACGATTGGCAATCGTCATCACGACGAAGACTTCGAGGTCCCGGCGCCCACCCTCAACTTCGGCCGGATCAGCGGCGGCGACAGCCCCAATCGAATCTGCGACGCGTGCACGCTCGATGTCGACATTCGATTGCTGCCCGGGATGGAGCGACAGGCTGTGGTCTCCGAGCTTCGCAACGTGGTTGCCGACGCGCTCGATGGAGGGCCGTGGACGTTCGATCTGCGGGCGGTAGGCGGATACGCAAACGCGTTTTCGGGCCCGACGGATGCCGAGTTCTCCGAGGCCGTCGAGACCTTGTGCGGGTGTTCAGCCAAGAGCGCGCTCTTTGGAACCGAAGCTCCGTATCTCGCGGAATTGGGGCTGCAGACACTCGTCCTCGGTGCGGGCGACATTGCCGTCGCGCACCAGCCCGACGAATATGTCACCATGGCTGCACTTGATCGCGCCACCGATGTGTACGCAAAACTGATTCAACGCTTCTGCACCGACCCGCCATGAGCCCCAAAGTCGACCCATTTGTCCAACACTTCCGAGCGAGCGCACCGTACATCCATGCGCACCGCGGTCGGACGTTTGTGATCATGTTTGGCGGAGAGGCGGTGGCCTCCAAGGACTTTCGGACGCTCCTCTATGATGTCGCGCTGCTCCATTCGCTCGGCGTACGCATCGTTTTGGTTGCTGGCGCGCGCCCTCAAATCGATGAAGCCTTGGCGCGGCGCGGCGAGCAGTCTCGATTCGAAGGCGACTTGCGGGTGACCGACGAGGTGGCCCTGCAGTGTGTCAAAGAGGCGGTGGGCGCGACGCGGGTCGAGCTCGAGGCGCTTCTCTCGATGGGTCTGCCGAACTCGCCGATGTCCGGCGCGCGGCTGCGGGTGGCGACGGGCAACTTTGTGATGGCGCAGCCCGTGGGCGTCCTCGACGGCGTGGACTATCAGTACACGGGCAAGCCGCGGCGTGTGGATGCCGAGGCCATTCGGCAGCGGCTCGATGATGGCGCGATCGTCGTGCTCACGCCGATCGGCTACTCGTCTACCGGAGAGGCCTTCAACATCAGCAGTCACGATGTGGCCGCTGCAGCCGCCATTGCGCTCGGCGCCGACAAGCTGATCGGCCTGCTCGAAGGGCAGGGGGTCCTCGATGCGGAGGGGCTGAGCCCGTCGCAGCTCAGCCCGCATGAGGCGGAGCGCTATCTTCACTCGGGCCGCGATCTGGGTCATGACGTGGAGCGCCATCTGGCTGCGGCGGTCGAGGCCTGCCAGGGAGGGGTGCCGCGTGCGCATTTGGTGGCGCGGCAGAGCGACGGCGCCTTGCTTCGCGAGCTGTTCACTCGAGATGGGGTTGGCACGATGGTGACCTCCGAGGCCTTCGAAGGAGTGCGCTCGGCGGAGCAAAGCGACATCGGCGGGATCCTCGCCTTGATCACGCCGCTCGAAGAACAGGGCATCTTGGTCCGGCGTCCGCAGGAGATGCTCGAGAATGACATCGACGGATTTACGGTCATCGAGCGCGACGGAATGCTCGTCGCCTGCGCTGCGCTCTACGCGTATCCGGACGAGTCGATCGCCGAGCTCGCCTGCCTCGTGGTGCATCCTGATTTCCGCACTTCGGGCCGCGGCGGTCAGCTGCTGCAGTACCTCGAACGCCAATGCGAAGCCCAAGGTTTGCGCAGCCTGTTCGTGCTGACGACCCAGACCTCGCACTGGTTTCGCGAGCATGGATTCGATAACTGCGAGTTGAACGAGCTTCCCCAATCACGGCGCTCGCATTACGACCAGGGGCGCCGTTCGAAGATCCTGCTCAAGCCGCTCGACTGACGCATCTGCGCCAAAGCACAGGGCTTTCGGTTCACGCTTGGATGCGATTGCGAATCGTGCTACTCGTCCCCGAATTCGCCTAAATGGGACGTGATTCGTCGTTGATACGCGCAAATGAAGCAGGCTGAGCTCAATTCCCGCCCGGACGTCGATGCTCCTCCCCGAGACGAGGAGATGGGGGACATCGTGGGCCAGGAGGAGAAAGTCCTCGCCCGCGTCCACCGGACCGCCGCGGCCTCGCGTCCCACGCACCGCGGTCAGCTCATCGACTATGACGCAGAGCTCATCGCGCTCCGCGACCAGATTCGGGAGGCGCGGCTCGAAGACATCCCTCCGCTCGTCGAGGAGATGGAACGCCTTCAGCAGGTGGCGCAACGCCGGGCGAAGGTGACCGAAGGCACGGTCGACCCGATGTCGCCGTACTTTGGCCGAATGGTCCTCGAAGAAGAGGGCCGTAAGCGCGAAATCCTGATCGGCCGCTCGACCTTTCTCGATTCCAAAACCGGTGTGCGCATCGTCGACTGGCGCGACGCGCCGGTGAGCCGGGTTTACTATCGTTACGAAGAAGGCGACGACTACGACGAGATCTTCGGCGACCGGGAGGTCGAGGGCGAAGTGCTAGTCCGTCGCAACCTGTCGATCACCGCGGGTAAGCTGCGGCGCATCGGTACGCCCCAAGGCACCTTTCGGCGTTCGCGCGACGATCAATGGAGCCGCATCGCCGATCAAGCGACGAGGCTTTCAGGCGGGCAGGGCGCGGCCATGCGCCCCGAGTCGCACCATCGGCCAGGTGAGCTCGGGATTGGCGACGATGATCTGCGCGAGGACAAGCATCTCTCCGAGATCACTGCACTGATCGACCCGCACCAGTTTGACCTGATCAGCCAGCCAACCTCCGGGCTCGCCGTCATTCAGGGCGGTGCGGGAAGTGGCAAGACGACGATCGGGCTTCACCGGCTAGCCTACCTCGCGTTTCAGGATTCGCAGCGCTTCCGTTCGGACCAAATGCTCGTGATCGTCTTCAACGACGCCCTGGTTCGTTATATTTCGCGCGTGCTTCCGGCGCTGGGCGTCGAGGAAGTTCCCGTGCAGACCTTCCAGCTCTGGGCCGAGCAGCAGCGGCGCCGTCACATTCCCAAGCTCACCGCGCGCTACGTCGAAGACACGCCGACGCACGTCATCCGCTTGAAGAAGCATCCGGCCATGCTGCGCGCGATCGATCAGTACGTCGCCGATCTTTCCGAGCGGGCCGAATCGGAAATTTTGAGCGAGTCAGAGCGAGGCGAAGGCGGCGATCGGGTAGCCCGGGTTTGGGGTGGCACGGCGGCGGAGCCTCTGGGCGTGCGGCTCGAGGTCCTTTCGCAGTGGCTTCAGGACCGTGAGGGGAATGCCCAGGAGGTGGCCCTCGGCACCCGGCACGCCGTCGGGCGCATCTGCACGCGCTGGACGACCCGCACGCGCGACGTGGTCACCGCCTGGGCCGACCTGGTGACCGACCGCAACCGGCTCGTCGGCGCGTTCAAGCGCTGGGCGCCCGACGCGCTGACCGACACGGAAATCGAATGGGCGCACTCCTGGTGCAGCCGTCATTCGACGGCAGTCCTCATGGCGTACGAAGAGGCGCTCGATGAAGACGAAGACACGCAAGCGCGCAGCGTGGGTGTGGATGGGGTCGACAACGATGAGCCCGCGGAGCTCGACCGCGAAGACGATGCGCTGTTGCTTCGAATCTTCCAAGCCCTTCGCGGCCCGCTCTCGGGGCGGCGGGGTCCGCTCGAGTACGAGCACATGTTCGTCGACGAGGCGCAGGACATGAGCCCCGTCGAGTTGGCGGTCGTGCTCGACACCGCGACCGAGCAGCAGAGCGTGACGCTTGCCGGCGACATTGCGCAGAAGCTCCACCTCGACAACGGATTCAGCGATTGGCGGCACGTGCTCCAGGAGCTGAAGCTCGACCACATCGAAATCGAGCCTCTCAAGCTCAGCTACCGCTCGACACACGAGATTCTGGAATTTGCCACCGACGTACTCGGCCCGCTTCGGAACGAGGTCTCCGGCGAGGCCACGCGCTACGGCGCACCAGTCGAGCTGTTCCAGTTCGGCGGAAGCGGGGAGGCGGTCGGCTTTCTGTCCGAGGCGCTGCGCAGCCTCGTCAGCTCGGAGCCGCTGTCGTCGATTGCGGTCATCTCCCGCTACCCCGAGCAGGCGGACGTCTACTACAAAGGCCTTCGGCACGGTGAAGTGCCAAACCTTCGTCGCATCGCCGAGCAGGATTTCCCGTTCAGGCCGGGCGTCGATGTGACGGATGTGCGACAGGTCAAAGGCCTCGAGTTCGACTACGTGGTCATTGTGGAGTGCAATTCGGCCGCGTTTCCGGTCGACGACGAGTCCCGGCACCTGCTCCACATCGCCGCGACCCGGGCCGCTCACCAGCTTTGGGTTTTCTCGACCGGAAGCCCGTCGCTCCTGTTGCCCGAGGCCCTGGTCCGAGCCTCCGGCTAGCTCGGTTTGCCCGCGATTGCGGCTTGGAGTTGCAGTCTTGTGGCGGGTGTGTAAGATCACAACTTAGCGGCGCTTGCGGCCTACACCGGGATCCACGGTAGATCGAGCAACGACGCCGCTCGGGGAAAAGACGCATCGCGCCTAGTTCCGTGTAGGTCCCGCTAGCCTCCAACGTCATTCGATGGCTGACACTGCGATCCAAGAAACGGCAGACCAAGAAGTCGCTCCCGAAGCGGTTCCTGAGGAAGTTGCGCCTACCTGGCGTGAGCCCACGACGTCCGTCGGCAAAAAGCTCGCGTCGATGAGCGACCGGGCGATTCAGCGGGTGACCGGCGGCAATGCGTTCTTGCGCGGTCGCCTCTACGCGCGGCGCAAGGCGGTCGAGAAACTCGAAGAGGAAGAGCATACGGTCAAAGGCGAGATCTCGGTGCGCACCGCCGAGGACCCGTACGTCACGCGAGCGACGTACAAAGAAGAGGCGGACGCCTGGGAGTCGAGCTGCACGTGTCCGGGTTGGCGGGGTCCAACCGGACACTGCAAGCACGTCGCCGCGGTGATGGTGGCGTTGCGCGACGAGGTGCGTCCGCCGAGGGCCAAAGGGCCGCAACAGCAGCAGAGCAAGAAGAAGAAAAAGACCGAGC